>JAJDNK010000112.1 GCA_022340715.1 bacterium BMS3Abin03
AAACGGAATTTTCTTTATCTTCAGATAAATATAAAAGACAATTACTCCCAGGATGAATCCGCCGTAAAATGTAGAACCTTCGGGTGAAAGTCCAACAAGGACAGGATGCTTAAGAAATTTGCTGAAGTTTTCAATTATGAATAGAATTTTCCCGCCTACCACTTCGGAAAGAATTGCAAGAACAACAACTTCGAGCGTAAAGTAAATATCAAGATTCTTTCGTTTTGCTTCTTTATATAACACAAATGTTGAAACAACAATTGCTAGACCAAGCATCACTCCAAAACTATAAACTGTAAACGGACCTATCTTAAATAATTCCGGATACATCAGATTCCCTTTGAATAAACGGTTATCATTAAGAAGTCATTTATAGTCATTCGATTGTTAAACGATAAATAACAGCGAAGCAAATGACAATTTAATAATTAAAGTTACACTTCATCACTAATTCCGTCATTCCGGCTTGTCCGGAATCTAAAAATCCTAAGTGAATGATTCTGGACTCGTTCCACTCGCAAGAATGACATTTGATGATACTTCTATTAATATTTAACGTTTAAGACTGTTAATTAAAACAGTATCCAACTTATCAAGCTGAACTGATCTCTGTTCCCCCGTTTCCATATTCTTAAGATTTGCCATTTTGTTTTTGTATTCTTCACCACCGATAAACAAAACAAACTTCGCGTTTGATTTGTTCGCTTCACGCATCTGTGCTTTTACGCTTCGCTTTAAATAATCGTAATCTGCTTTTAATCCTGATCTTCTGAGTTTGGATGCCGTTTCGCTCACAAACATTTCAAGCTCTTCATCGATTCTTACGATATAAACATCGATGTTATCATCTTTAACTGAAAAACTATTTTCACTTTCGCAGGCAAGTAATATTCTTTCCATACCTGAAGCAAATCCTACAGCCGGAGTCGGTTTACCACCCAACTGCTCTGCTAACAAATCGTATCTGCCGCCGCCAACAAGCGCACTTTGTGAACCTACTTTTTTACTTATTATTTCGAATGTTGTTTTTGTGTAGTAATCGAGTCCGCGGACTAACTTAGGATCAATCTCAAACGGAATTGAAATTTTATCAAGATATTCCTTTACAACCTCAAAATGATTTTCGCTTTCTCCATCCAAATTATCAATTAAAAGTGGAGCGCCTTTAAGCAGTTCCTGATCACTTTCAATTTTGCTATCGAATATTCTTAAGATGTTTGTATCGAATCTTTTCCTGCTGTCTTCAGAAAGTTTATCTTTTTTGTTAAGAAGAAATTCTCGCAAAAGTTTTTTGTAATCTTCTCTCGATTCAGGAACACCGAGTGAATTAATTTTTACAGTAAGATCTTTTAACCCAAGCGATTTTAAAATATCATAAGATATCTGTATCAGTTCTGCATCAAGAACCGGCGATGAGCTTCCCAAAGCTTCTCCGCCGAATTGATGGAACTGTCTGAGTCTTCCTGCCTGGGGTCTTTCCTGTCTGAACATCGGTGATATGTAATATAGCTTTATTAAAGGCTGCTGACCACCAAGAGAGTGTTCAATGAAAGCTCTTACAACACCTGCTGTCATTTCTGGTTTAAGCGTTATGCTCGTATCACCTTTATCTTTGAAAGTGTACATCTCTTTACTTACAATATCGGTTTCTTCACCGATGCTTCGCCCAAAAAGAGTCGTCTCTTCAAAAACAGGTGTTCTTATTTCTTTATAATTGAAATTAGAAAAGATTTGTTTAATAATATTTTCGAGGTAATGCCAGCGTGAGATTTCAGAAGGGAGGATATCTTTGGTGCCTCTGATTGCCTTGATCATAAATCTTAAACTGATTGTTGCTTAAACATCAGAATAATTTTCTTCTTCCTTTCTGAATATTTCAATTATATCCTCTTTCGAATTGGCTTTAATTAGCTGATCTCTGAATTCATCTTTATTCATCATCCGCGAAATTCTGCTGAGCAGCTTTATGTGCTTGCTTACCATGTCGTCTCTGCCAACGAGCAAAAAAATAAGGTGAACCGGATTTCCGTCAAGTGCATCGTATTCAATATTACTTCCCGTTTTTCCGAAAGCAGCTATAACATCGTTTACTGCGTTTGTTTTACCATGAGGAATTGCAAATCCTTTGCCAACACCAGTCGACATAATTTTTTCTCTTTCCAGCACAGCACTTCTTACTTTTTCAAGATCGTTAACTTTATCGCTTCCTTTATAAAGATCGATCAGTTCATTTACTATTTTTTCTTTTTCTTTGCTTTTGAAATCAGTTAGAATGAATTTTTCATCCAGCAATTCGAATACTTTCATATTTCCCGTTTTTTAAGTTTCCTAAAACAAAATTATTTTAATCGAGGCGAAATTTAATAATACCCAAGCCCTTTAGCAATCTGGTAAAATTATCTTTACGTTATCTTAGCAGCATGATTTTCGTGAAATTTTTTGAGCCTGTATTCAAGATCAGGAAACTGGCTGCGCTGTACAAGAGAAACACAAGCACGAATCCCATCCGTTCTTTCGCTTCCTGTAATTTCCAATGAGATTGCACTAATTCCGTAAAAAATTAATTCACGAATTAACTCTTCACCGGATAAACCCGGATAAGCAAATGTAAAATAAAATCCGTCGGCAATCGGCTGATCTACATCTTTATCATACACAATGTAAAAACCGTTATTTGTAAACATCTTTTTCATGATTTTTGCTTTCTCACCATACTCTTTTACCTCTTCCACAAAATTGAAGTTACCTTCGTTTGCAGCTTTGTACATTGCCGCTAAAGCATGCTGCGCAGAATGAGTTACGCCCGCACTCAACGGGTAGAGAGTTCCGAATATCATTGCGTTTCCGAAAATATCCGAGTTATAAGATCTTTTAAGATCAGGACATTTTTTATTGAACAGCTTATCAGAAATTATCATCATCCCGATTCTTTGACCTGCATAGCTGAAAGCCTTTGAGCTTGAAATAAACAAAATGAAATTATCCGTGTATCGTGCTGCTGTTGCCTGGTAAGGAGGTTTGCCCGGCGTGTAAAGATCTTTCCTGAAATCCATCGCAACATAAGCCAGGTCTTCAAGCACGACAACATTGTACTTATCGGCAAGCTCGGCAATAATTTTTAATTCGTCTTCCGTAAAACATATCCAGGAAGGATTATTAGGATTGGAATAAAGCATTGCGGCTATGTTTCCTTTTTGTAAAACCGATTCCAGTTGATCCCGTAGTTTTTCTCCGCGGAAATCATAAACATCGAACTTCTCCCATTTTTGTCCTAACAGCTTTACCTGCTGTTTATGAACCGGAAAACCAGGATCGAGAAAAAGAGTTGTATCTTTTTCTTTATACATTCTTGATGTTGCAATGAACGCAGCAAATCCTCCCTGCATCGAACCGACTGATGGGATACAGCCTTCGGGATCGACATCGACATTCAAAAATAATTTAACAAAACGTGCTGCTTCTTTTTTTAATTCGGGAATTCCCTGTATGTCGGGATAGATTGAGGCAACACCTTTTTTCAACGCTTCGATCTCCGCATCGACTCCGATTTTCGATGGCGGCAGACCGGGAATACCCATTTCCATCCTGATATATTTTTCACCGGTTGCTTTTTCTATCTCATCGATCAGCTTCTTAATTTCCCTTATCGAGGCTTTGCTGATTTCAGTCAGCCTACTTTCCTCAATTTTTCTTTTTACAACTCCGTAATTAATTGGTGTGCCTTTCATTGGAGAATCTCCGTGGAAAATATCTGAAGTTTCTTTTTTCAAATTTAAGGATAATTAATGTGAGTAGTATTTTAAATAAAATAAAGATTATCATTCAGAGGTGATTTTGTCGCCTGATTTGCCACGCCCTTTAGGGCGTGGAATAGATAAATATCAACCTTCAGACTTTAGTCAAATTACTGAAAAATTTTTGGCTAAAGCCTTTTGTGCCCTTTGTTTCACTCACCACGACTTAAAAGTCGTGGCTATTCATGATTGATTCAAAGTTGGATGGATTATTAATTCATCATCGCTGTGAGACGGATGAGCGCATTTTTTGCAATTTCATAATCCGGATTGATCTTTATTGCTTCAGCATAATATTTCATCGCTGCTCCCCATTCCCCTTTCCTTTCATAAATTCTTCCAAGATTATATAATGGATAATGTTTCGTTTCATAATCATTAATTTCAAGAGCCTTCTCAAGCCAGTCGATTGCTTCATCAAATCTTTTCAGGTTGATAAGGTATGAACCTATATCATTGTAGGGATTCCCATAATCAGGATCGAGTTCTATGGCAACACGGCATTCTTCAATCGCTTCTTCAAAATTTCCACGCAGACTGTAAGCCCAGCCTAAATAAGTATGCGCTTTTGCAGTTGGGTACAGTTCTATCGAAAGCTTATAATTTTTTATCGCTCCATCTATTTTACCTTTAAGATGAAGATCATAAGCTTTGTTAAAATATTCACTCGCTAACGATATTTTATTTCCGGTTTCCATAATAATTGAATTTTCAGTAATGAATTTACCGATGCTGAAAAGGAATTACAATTGAAGTATTCAGTACTGTGATCAGAAAAACTCCAATAGAGTGATGATTATAACATTAACATTGCTGTTTTGTAATCAATAATTGTTAGCAACAATGTAATTTTATTTTAATTAAATTAATTTTTACTCACCCATTTGAGTTGATATTAATTTGCATTACATTTTCGCGCTTATTAATTAACAATTATTTGGATAACAATTTACTACTCAAGGGGAGTATTTTTTATGCACACCCGATTTATAACCCGTTCTTTATTAATAATTTTCTTTTTTTTAGTTATTGTCAGCTGCAGCAAGGACGATGAAAATAATCCTGCCAAAACAGAAGATCATCTTGTGGGGACTTATAAAACGGCAACTCCGGTTCTTATAAAAATTCAAACGGATTTCTGTTCATCCGAAATGGAAGATGTTGCTACAATTAAATGGGATATTACCTGGAAGATCGTAAAAACAGCAACTGAAAATGTTTACCAAATAACCATGACTTATATTAGTTCAGATTTCACTGTAACTAACAGCAGTTGTACAGATGGTGTGGGTTATGCACCTGAACCAACACCAATGTATTTAAATGCTGCCGTTAACGGGAACGAAATTACAATTGAATATGCCGGAGATATCATCGGTACTTTTGGCGATGAAGGTGATTCAATAACAGGAGACCTTGAGTATTCTTACTGTTATTTGTACTGTCAGAAAATCTACACCGATGTTGATGAAATACTTTTTTATAAACAATAAGGAATACTAATTAATAATTTAATTGTAGCCTGGACTGAATGTCTTTCCATCGTTTGAGAATTTCCTCAAACCTTGTTTTGTATTCCTCAAACAATTCATACTGTCCCTGCGATGGATCGGTATCAGCGCTCTGTACATCGGTTACTAAGCCTGCAAACACATTGCTTACAGCATTTATAATAGTTATCAAGCTTTTAAGCGAATCGGAAATTTCATTGCTTACAACATTGATACTATCTTTTAATTTTTTATCGATTTGATTATGTACTTCAACAGATTGCTCAAGAGTTGTAATAACACTTTTAGATAATTGGAGTTGCTCTTTTAAATCTTCAATATTCACTTCAACACGGGAATCCATCTTAACAGTTATTTGTTGTGAGTATTCCCTGCCATCCGCAGTTAATGTAACATTGTAAGTCCCGGGAAGAACAATTGGTCCCCGCGGATTTACCGGTGTACCTTCTTTCCACAAACCTGCTATTGTATAATTGTATCTTAAAGCCTTTGGTCTTGTGTATCTTAAATCCCAGACAAATCGATGCATCCCCGATTTCCCGGAAAGTGTCTTTGGAGTTCCAAGCCATCGTTTATCAAAGTATCTGTAAGTATTCAGGTTTTCCGGTTCATCTGTATTTGAAAATTCACGAACGATGTTATCATTTTCATCTTTAATTGTTAAAGTGACTTTCTGAGCATCACCTTTTAACCAGTAATAAATAATTGCGCCGTCGGGAGGATTTTGTCCCAAAGGAGTTGAAGGTGGCCAGGGAGTATCACGGTTTTCGTTGCCGCGAATTCTCCATGCATCACTGGGATGAAAAAGATGAACCTGTTCATTGTTAAACTCTTCATTTATTTCACGGAGAGGCTGAAGATCATCGAGTATCCAGATTGCCCTGCCCTGCGTTGCGGCAATCAAATCATTCTGATGAA
>JAJDNK010000119.1 GCA_022340715.1 bacterium BMS3Abin03
TGGATAATAATTTTTATTGATGAACATCTAAATCAGATAATATTTTACAGGGAGATATTCCATGGATACAAGAAAAGCTTATGACGATTGGTCAAAGCAATATGATTCAAATATAAACAAAACAAGGGATCTTGAAGCTAAGGCATTAAGAGAAATTTTGTCTGAAGTTGATTTTAATTCCTGTTTGGAAATTGGATGTGGTACCGGGAAAAACACTGAGTGGTTAGTAACAAAAGCAAAAAGAATAACCGCTGTTGATCTTTCGAAAGAAATGTTATCTAAAGCGAGGGAAAAAATAAATTCCGATAAAGTTCAATTTCTACAAACAGATATAACAAAATCCTGGTTCTTTACTAAAGTAAAATTTGATCTTGTTACGTTCAGTCTTGTACTCGAACACATAGAGAATCTTGATCATATTTTTAATGAAGCTGCGAAGGTTTTAATTCCCGGAGGATATATTTATATAGGAGAGCTACATCCGTTTAAGCAGTATACCGGGACCAAAGCAAGATATGATTCTAATGAAGGATTGCAGATTCTCGATTGTTATAATCATAACATCTCAGATTTTATACAATCTGCTAAGAGATCGGGATTCGAAATAGAAAATATTAATGAATATTTTGATGATGAAGACCGGACAGTAATCCCTAGAATTTTAACTTTATTTCTAATCAAAAAATAATTTTGAATAAGTCTTTGATCAAATCTAATACTACTGAAAAAAGTATTACCGAATGAAAACAAATGATATAGCAAATATCCGGCTTGTAAATCAGCAGATAGCAAAAACAAAGTTTAAAACACCGAAAGAATTAGTTAGCTGGATGGGAGCTATGCAGGCTCAGGATTTTATCATGGCAAAGTGGGCAATTGGTACTCGTCTGCCCGGCTCAAAAGAAACACTGATTGAAGAAGCCGTTAACAAAGGTGAAATATTAAGAACTCACGTACTAAGACCAACCTGGCATTTTGTTTCTTCGGAAGATATTCGCTGGATGCTGGAACTGACTGCTACACACATTAAATCAGGAATACGATCCAGACATAAGCACCTTGGATTGACTGAGGCTGCAATTAAAAAAAGTAACAGGATAATTGAAAAAGCCTTATCCGGTGGTAAACATTTAACACGTGAAGAGATAATGAGTGAATTCAAAAAAGCTAAAGTTGATGTGAGTGAAAACAGATCTTCGCATTTTTTGATGATGGCTGAATTGGATGGATTGATTTGCAGCGGTAAGATAAAAAATAGGAAACAATCTTATGCACTTCTTGAAGATAGAGTACCCAAAACTAAATCCTTAAAAAGAGAAGAAGCATTAGCGTATCTCGCTGAAAGGTATTTTATCAGTCACGGTCCGGCAACTTTGAACGATTTCGTCTGGTGGTCAGGATTGCCTGTTTCGGATGCAAGGAAAGCCATTGAAATGGTTAAAGCAAGTTTCGTTTCTGAAATGATTAATGATAGAGAATACTGGTTTACAGACTCAAATAATCTTTCTAAAAAGTTTAGTGAATCTATACATCTCCTACCTGCGTATGACGAGTTTCTCATCAGCTATAGAGACCGGGATGCTTCACTGTCTTTAGTGGATAACAAGAAAGCAGTTTCCAATAACGGAATTTTCAGACCCGTGATTCTTATAAACGGACAGGTAAAAGGAATTTGGAAACGCACTACAAAAAACAGTAAGGTAATAGTGGAAATTAACTTCTTTAAGCCGCAGAAAAAGGTAGCCCAACAAAAAGTAAAAAAAGCTGCGATGAAGATTAGCCTTTTTCTGAACAAGAAAGTTGAAGTGATTTTTAATCCTGTTTAATCACTTCGATTTAAGAAAATAGGAACCACACGACGTTCTTCATCTTTTCCATTTTATAGTTAATTTACCACAGTAAATTCCAATTTATCCGTTATAAATTTTTGAAGGCTAATCGAAGGAGTTTTCCTATGATTAAAATTTTAAAACAAATCTCACCATATATAGTAATTTTAATTTCACTTATTTCTGTAAGTTTCATTAAGGCTGATAATCCATCCGAAATTCATGTATGGGAAATGAAGGAAATTAAATTACAAGCTGAACAAACTTATGATAACTATTATACAGAAGTTGAATGCTGGGTTGAATTAAAAGGTCCGGATTTTTCAAAACGTGTTTATGGTTTCTGGAATGGAGATAACAACTTTGCCGTACGAATTGTAGCAACAAAACCCGGGAAATGGGAGTGGGTAAGCGGCTCGAATCAACCGGATGATAAAGGATTGAACAATCATAAAGGTGAGTTTACGGCTGTTGAATGGAATGAATCGGAAATAGAACAAAATCCTAACCGACATGGATTTATCCGTGCAACACCAAATGGACATGCGCTGCAGTATGCAGATGGAACTCCTTTCTTCCTCGTTGGAGATACATGGCTTGCGGGTTCTACGTGGCGTTTACCGTTTAGGAATGCTGTGACATCGGAAGATTATGAACCGGGACCGGGAATGGGTTTTGAAGACGCTGTTAATTACCGGAAGAACCAGGGATTTAATTCCGTCAGCATGATCGCTTGTTTTCCAAACTGGGAATCGGATTATAACGCAAGCACGTATGCAGATTCAAACGGAATTTATTTAAGAAACGCATGGGAGAAATTCGGCTACTATACAAAAGATGGTAAATTAACGGCTAAAGATATGCGTGATGAAGATGGTAATAAACCATTTCAGATGTCTGAGGAACATCCCGGCGTTGCAGATTTTAATCATATCAATCCTGAATATTTTAAAAGTCTCGATAAAAAAATGCAGTACCTTTCCGACCAGGGTTTTGTGCCTTTGCTGGAAACAGTAAGAAGAGATATGTGTCCTTCGTGGAAAGCTTATTTTGATTTTAATGAATCGTATGCAAAATATGTGCAGTATCTTAGTTCGAGATACGGAGCCTATAATTTTATTTATAGTAAAATTCATTTGGACTGGATTCCCAAAGAGTACAGCCTTACTGCTAAAGAATTTAATGAAGCTTTGATTTACCATTTGAAAAAATACGGACCAATGCCGTTCGGGCAGCCTGTTTCCACCCTGATAAACAATTCAACTTACACACAATTTGGTCATGGTGATGATTGTCCCTGGTTAACCATGCAGAGTGTAGGAAATAAACCAAGAGACCACAGAGTAGCAGATTCAATAGAAGTACTTTTCAGGCTCGATCCTCCGTATCCGGCAATTAATTTTGAACCGTATTATACAGGTTGGGATCACGAAATAAACATGCCTAACGGTGAGCGACCGCCGGCAAACTCCGAACGAGATAATTATTTTTCGCGCGCTCAAATGTATGGCTCCGTTTTATCTGGAGGATTATCGGGGCATGTGCATGGAACAGCCGCTTATGATATTACCACAACCGGCGAACCTTCAGGTATGCGTCCGCATGTTTGGGATGCATATAAATATGAATCAGCTACTTATATGCAGCATTTAAAAGAATTCATTTTATCTGAAGGGAAAAAATATGAGAACTTACAATTGGCACGGGAAGATGTTCAGCCGAATAAAGCTCCCGAAAGTCCTGAAAAAGGTCTGGATGGATGGTCTTATATGATGCGGACGCCGGAAAAAGATTTTGCTTTACTTTATTTTGAAAATGAATCTGTGCTGCCGTTGCTAACAAATTTTAAACCTGACACTAAATATTATTTTCAATGGTTTAATACTATCAACGGTGAATGGAAAGAGAAAATTGAAATTAGATCGGATGAAAAAGGGACGCTTAAAATTCCAGAATTTCCCGATGGAGGTAATCCATCTTCAACTGATTGGGCAGCTAAGATAGTTTCTCGTTCTTAAAATTGTAAAAGCTAATAATGTGCGTTAAATTTAAAAAATCGTTAGATGGTTTTTTGTTTTCAGGCTAAAAGTCCATTTGTAAAAATTGACTAACGATCTCAATTTAATTTAGTTTAAAACAGTTTTTTCACGCTTCAAGGTTGTCACAGACTATGAGGTTGTCTTAAAACCATTTTGTTGATCCTCTGCGAGGATCCGCCTTACTTTGTTCTTTACTTTTATTACAAATATTGGACATCTACGATGTTCTTGAAATCTTTTGACCTCGTAGAGGTCAAATTATTGTAAAAAAATAAATCAAAATAGAATTAATCCTCGTAGAGAATTCATAAATTTAATTTTTAGAATTGTGCTATAGATCCTGAAATTTGCGGCTATCATCAAAGATATAGTACAAATTTCTATTCCATGACAGATAAACTTTTATGAATGAACTATTAGACCTTTTCCATTTAGTAAAATCACGTGTGCCTTTAATTACAATTGAAACGCGTGATGAAAAAGAAGCAGTGCGGTTAATTGTTAGTCTTGGTGAATCTACAAAAAGATCTGTTTACGGCTGGAATCTTGTAAGAGGTTTTTCTCTGCTCGACAGGAATGGAAACATCGATGGTACTAACCGGCTTGAACCAACCGAGGTTTTGAATATAATTTATGAAAATTATAGTTCTGCTTTATTTATTCTCATCGATTATCATCCTTATCTGCAGAACGACAGGAACGTAAGACTGATAAAAGAAATAGCATTGAATTATGAACGATTGAGAAACACCGTATTTTTTATCTCGACACAAATTGAACTGCCGGATGGAATAAAACATCTCTCGGCAAAATTCGATCTGGCTTTTCCAACCGATAAAGAAATTAAATCCTATCTTATGCAGCTGATTGAAAAATGGCAATCGGAAAATCCTCGTAAAAAGGTTGAGATTGATGAATCGATACTAAGTGTATTTATAAAAAACCTGCACGGGCTTTCGTTCCCGGAAATAAAAAGAATTTTATATAACGCTTTAAGAGACAATGCAATTAACAAAGATGACATTCCCGAAATAACCAAAGCAAAATATGAGCTTCTGAACAAAGCCAACGTTCTTTATTTCGAACACGATACTTCTTCTTTTTCGGAAGTTGGCGGGCTGCAGAATCTTAAGGAGTGGCTTGAGAAAAGAAAAAAGATTTTTATCGGTGAGGTGAAAACTACTGCGGTCGATGTTCCGAAAGGCGTTTTGCTTCTCGGTGTGCAGGGCAGCGGTAAAAGTCTGGCTGCAAAAGCCGTTGCGGGAACATGGGGAATCCCGCTGCTCAGACTCGACTTCGGAACGCTTTACAACAAGTATTACGGCGAAACAGAACGCAAAACACGTGAGGCTTTGAAAACGGCGGATATGATGGCGCCGTGTGTTTTGTGGATCGATGAAATAGAGAAGGGGCTGGCAACCGATTCGGGTGGCGACAGCGGAACATCGAAGCGGGTGCTTGGCACGTTTTTAACCTGGATGGCTGAAAGAAAAACCCTGGTTTTTCTTGTTGCAACAGCAAACGATATTCAGAATCTTCCGCCGGAACTGCTGAGAAAAGGAAGAATGGATGAAATATTTTTTGTCGATCTTCCCGGTGAGGAAATAAGGAAAGAGATTTTAACTATTCATCTTAAGAAAAGAAATCTGAATCCCGGTGATTTTGAACTCGATAAAATTGCACAGATTTGCGAAGGTTTTTCAGGCTCGGAAATAGAGCAGGTAATTGTCTCGGGATTTTACTCCGTTATCGGCGGGTATATGCAGTTGAATACCGAAATACTTTTAGAAGAAATTAAAAAGACACGCCCGCTTTCCGTTGTTATGGCTGAGAATATAGATGCAATGAGAGAATGGGTAAAGGATAGGACTGTTTTGGCGAATTGAGAAAGTACAATCATCTAAATTCAGGAAATGAAAGCTATTGTAGTATATTGAATTTAAAAAGTTGTTATTGTTTTCTAATGTTTTATTTAAGGTTTGTAACTCTACAATTAAATCTTGAACTGCTTAATCCGATATCTAATTATTTTTATTACGTTTTTTCAATTTCTTTATGAATTCGACAATTGCGTTTAAGTCCTCCTCAATTTTCTCGGGCTTAGGTAATTCAATTGGGGTTTCATCAGATTGTGAATGTTCAAACTGCGAATAAAATGTCATCAAGTCATCAATAAATTTGCAATCTTCACTAGTAATTTTTGCAAGGTGTTCAATTTTGTTCTTAGTCTGAACTTCTTGACTGTACCTCTTTACGATTCCATTTAGAAGATTGGTTTCTACTATTTGCTCAAGTAATATTCGAATATTACTACAAAATACTTTTGCTTCTTTCTCGTACTCCGCATCACTTGTTTGATATGCACGCTTTGCATCTCTTATACCGTCGTTTAAAAAGCGGTTGGCAGTTGTTTTTGTGTCTGTAAGATTGATAGGTAAATCTGAGATGTCTCCAATTTTAATACGGCTTAGACAAACTACCTCTGGTGTTATGGTTTCTTTCCTACAATATTTTTCTAAAAGACCTGCTAGAGAGAGACGATGTGTAAATACTATAACCTGACGATGCTTACTAAGGAGAGCTAGTCGTTGTGCTGTCGCTTCTTCATAAATTTGATCTAATGAAGAAATCGGATCGTCGAAGATAAATGTTGTTTTTGCATCTTGACCTTGAGTGTCTGCAAGAAATGCAGCCAAGGAAACTATTCGAAATTCACCTTCGCTAAGAATTTCAGAAGTTCTGATGCCACTCGCTGCATTCTGCAATATAATTCTATGAAATACATGACCTACTTCAGTTCTTGTTTTCTTAAGTTCAACGCGTAGATTATCTGCTTTCAAAGCCTTTAGTTCGTTTTTAAATCGTTGAATGTAAGAGTTTGTTAATAGTTCATCTGTTAGTAAGGATTTATGTTTTGATAATGCAACGGTGTTAGTAAGTTTTCTTGCTTTTTCGAATTTTTCTATTTCGATTAGTCGATTGATTTCAATTTTAATTGCCTTACGTTGTTGATTAAGCCATTTACGTGCTGATAATTGGTTACTGTGATTCTGAAGAACAGGACGATTCTGCTTTTTTGCATCTTCATCAAAAGCAGATGCTTGCCTTACAAGTTGTAAAGAAATTTCCTCAAGGTGTTTAATAATATCAT
>JAJDNK010000148.1 GCA_022340715.1 bacterium BMS3Abin03
TCAAGATCTTCAATACTCAAAGCCGTTGTCTGTTCAGAAAGTAATTTTTTACCTGTTGATGTTTCTACTAAAATATATTGCACAATGATTTTATCACCAAGAGGATTTAATTTGCATAGTAGTACCTGGTCTGCATTAAGCCTTTCTCCAACCTGTGTTGCACATACTTCATCGGCGCATTGTTCATTTTCTAAAACTTCAAGAGTGTTTTTTTCTGTAATAACATTTAAAACACTCTGGTTGCTTAACTGCATTCTTAAAATAGATTCTGCAGTATGAACGTAAGCAGGATCAATTGCATTTGAGATGATGGGCAGAACTGCAATTTTTCTTGAAGTTGTATCCTGTGCTTTTAATGAAATGAAGATTAATGTAATGATTAGGAGAGTTGCTAACTTTTTCATTGTGCTTCCCTGATTTTAGAAATTTATGACGTTAAATTAATCTAGGGAAAAATATTCCACAACATATTAATTGACGGATTTTAGCTAAGATTGAATTCTAACATATTAGGATAGAAAAACTGCTGTATAATAGTCTGGTATGAATATTTTAAGCTTATTAATCTTGTCTTGATTATTTAATTGATAAAAACTTTAAAACAAAAAAACCGCTTCAAAATTTTACTTTTGAGACGGCTTCTTTTTATGATTATAGATATGTTAGCTTAATCTTCGGTGTACTTAACTGAAGTATTGATATCCTGTCCAGTAACTGTAGTAATCATAGTCCATTTATAATTCAGATTCTCAAAAGGTTTACCTTCTAAAACAAGCTTATCATCTGTCATATTTTTAATTGAGTAAATCCCGCTATTAGTTGTATCAAGATTAGCATTTATCGTCCAGCCTGAAAATTTTTTGCCTCCGCCTCCAAATTCAGACGGCTTATGAAAATACTGAGTTGCAAGTGTAGCTAGATGATAACTTTCCATTGCTACCTGATCCTGCAATGAACTTTCTGCATTGGAATCAAAAATAGTATTGGCAAGTGCAATGGCTATTCCTACAACCATAATACCCAGCCCAATCAGAAGTAATTGTTGTGTGCCCATTTTACAATCCTTTCCCAGCCGTTAATGTATATTATTAATGATTATAATTTCGAAACTGTTTTACAGCTTTATTTTTAATATCTGCTTTTTAAATGGAGCAAAGCGTCTGAAGTTGTCTTGAAAAATCGGAAAAATTTTAATGCACCAACCAACGTTAAAACTGACAATGAAAGTTCAGATGGTTGAACAAATACTATCCGCCCATTAAGTGCAAGCAATTTTTTGTAAGTAACTACAAGTGCACCGATAAAAGTTGAATCAATAAATTCACACTGGCTCAGGTCCACTATTACTTTTATCCGCCTGCCGTTTATTTCATCATTAATCAGATTTCTGAATTCCAGAGCTTCGTTGATTGTTGCCCTCGAAAGGTCCACTTTTACAAGTAATATATCATCGATATATTTAACCCTGTAATCGGTTAATTCCAGTTCTAGCATTTTGCATTCCTCAAAGATAAATGACAGTTGAGGTTAGGTGAATATTGTGCCAGTTTAAAAATCATTGTAATTAAAGGATTAATGGTTTTTTTTCTGTTTCAGTTTAAAACAATTTTTTGAATTAGGATTTTCTTAAAGAAAAAAGATAAGAAATAGAACTTCGGGTAAATATTACACCGGTTTTTAGATTAATAATCATCTCTTTCCATATCTTTGTATTATGATCAATAATCTGGAGAGGGAAACGTAATGAAAACTTTAATAAACCCTGTTTTATTTTTTCTTTTATTAATAATTAGTTGCACATCACCGAAAATGAAAACAGCATTTATAAACGGTAAGATTTATACGGTAAATGAAAATCAGCCTTATGCAGAAGCCATTATAACAGAAGGCAACAAAATTGCTTTTGTCGGTTCTAACGAAGAAGTAAAGAAGTTTATCGACGAATCGACAAAAGTTATTGATCTTAATGGTAAACTTATGCTGCCGGGATTCAACGACAGCCACCTTCATTTTATATCCGGTGGAAATTATCTACTGGGAATCAATCTTCGTCCGGCACATTCAAAAGAAGAATTTGTACAAATTATAAAAGAATATGTAAAAGACAGGAAAGATTCCTCTAAAAACATAAACAAGTGGATCACCGGCGGAAGATGGGATCATGAACAATGGAAAGAGAAAGTTCTTCCTACAAAAGAACTGATCGATAGTATAACCGGAGATATTCCTGTTTTCGTTAGCAGGATAGACGGACATATAGGTTTAGCTAACTCACGTGCACTCCAGCTTGCCGGAATCACAAAAAACACCCCCGATCCGGATGGTGGATTGATCATACGCGATAAAAATACAGGTGAACCAACCGGAATATTAAAAGACAATGCAATGGAACTTGTGTTTAAAATTATTCCACCTCCCTCACTGGAGGAAAATGTTGAAAATGCTTTACGTGCAATTGAAGAAGCAAATAAACTCGGCATAACAAGTGTTCAGGATATGACACAACCGGGAGAGCTTGAAGCTTATATGAAAATTCTGAGAGATGGAAAGCTGACCTGCAGGATTTATTCTATTACTCCAATTAATAAATATAAAGAGCTTGTAAATTCAGATATTACTGCAGGACACGATGAAGCAATAATAAAACGCGGTGCATTAAAAGGATACGCAGATGGATCGCTCGGCGCAAGTACAGCCTGGTTCTTTGAACATTACTCACAGGATACAACAAACTTTGGTCTTCCAATGGATGTAGTAACAAATGGAAAACTAAAAAAATGGGCGTTTGATGCTGATAAAAATCATCTTCAGATTTGTGTGCACGCAATAGGCGACAGAGCAAATGCATTTATGCTTGATCTTTATGAAGAGATTAAAAAAGATAATCCCGGATGGGACAGAAGATTCAGGATCGAACACGCACAGCATCTAAGAGAATCCGATATCCCAAGATTTAATACAATCGGAGTTATTGCATCCGTTCAGCCGTATCACTGTATTGATGATGGAGTTTGGGCGGAAAAAAGAATCGGACCGGAAAGAATTCATTTTACTCACGTTTATAAATCTTTATTGGATAACAATGTTAAAGTAGCATTCGGAACAGACTTTCCTGTTGCGCCTCTAAATCCTTTGCTTGGAATTTATGCCGCTGTAACAAGAAGAACCGTTGATGGAAAAAATCCCGATGGATGGATACCCGGACAAAAAATTTCCGTTGAAGATGCAATAAAATGCTACACCTTAAATCCAGCTTATGCAAGCTTTGATGAAAATACTAAAGGAAGTATCGAGGTTGGCAAGTTTGCTGATCTGGTAGTACTAAGCGATGACATTTTAAGTATCGATCCTGTAAAAATTAAAAATGTACAGGTCATGATGACGGTGTTCAATGGAGAAATAATCTTTAATAAGAATAATTAAAGCACCAAATAACCTCTGTAGGATAGAGATATTTAATAATATTGAACAGATATTCTCAGAAAAAATTATAATGGTGAATTAATAATTATTTATTCAATTCAGGAGGCAATATGAAATCTGTACTTAGATCATTCTCAATTATGATTCTATTATTATTCTTGTATGCAGGTAATGGATTTGCACAAGAAAGAATAATTTTTTGTGAGAGTGTCGACGATAATGGTAATATCAAAGGAGAAGGGACATATTTTACAATTGATGAAAATGGCAGCTATGTTTTTGCTTTTGTTAATTTAGGATTACCTGTTATGTCTGAGTATGCTTATTTCTACATTTATACTGTTGACGACAATGAAAGGAAACTTAATGATTCCTTTAAAATGAGTATAAACGAGGAATGGGAATGGTTCTATACGGATATTAACTTTTATGATGAAGGCATTTATGAGATTGAAGTGTATGATGATACAGATTATCTTCTGGCTAACGGTACAATAAATATATCTTATAGATAATGATAATAAGTTGATTCAATACAAATAATTTATTTGCGAATTTATCAATTAAGTGAAGTTATTAACGATGTTTCAAATGAGAATCAAAATCTACTGTGCTTCCCAAAGAATTATTTGTTAACTTTAATTCGATTA
>JAJDNK010000161.1 GCA_022340715.1 bacterium BMS3Abin03
ATCAAAGAAATAACCAACACTGTTTGCTGATTCATAATCTGTTACCCATCCACTTATTGGATCTCCTGATACTCCTTCTATTCCAACCATACCGCCGGGCAGATCCTGTGGGCCTAACGTTTCAACACCTAAATAGTCGTATTGAAAATCGCCCACAGTAAAGTTTGTATCATTACATGTTCCGCTTAGTATACACCCATAATCCTGCGACGATAATAGATAATTACGCCGATCATCTGCGCTGGCCCCATCAAGATATTCTTTTGTGGCTTCAGTTAAATCAGTTATTGGATACGAACCATCTATTTGAATAACATAATTATACAACGCCATTACCCCTGCTACTTCCGAAGTACCGTCTGTAGTTGTCCATATATCACAGGGAACAGGATCTGTTATATACCCACCCGGTAAACCGATATAAAGAGCTTTAGCAGTATTTGCCGAAAATGGGGCTGCATCATTGTAGATCAATAGAACATCATTTTGTTTTTGAAAAATTGAATAAGAGTAAGAAGGGGATCTGAGCGTACCACAAATGCTATCATCAATTGAAATATAATAAGTAATTTCTGTACCGGGCGGAAAGCCTGGTATCGTATCTAAATAGTTATTTTCTCCCCGGTAAGACATTCTACTTGTTGTCCATATTGTATCCGTATGATTTTTGTAGTTAAGGGTTGGATCGAAGGGACCGGGGTATAATCCCGAAACCATTGCTTCGACAGGTCTTGGTTCAGTACTGATTGTTGTATGCAATTCTATAGGTTGTATCCGAATAAAGCAATCTTCAGAAGATATATCCACGACCACGGCAAAATCAAAAGTATATGCCAGAGAATACCAGTATGCCGTTGAGGTATCACTATCGGTTTTACCAAATGTATAAAACTTCCACCCATAAATATCAGGATTTAAAGAAGTTGGTTTAGCCCAGATGCCTATTCTGTCTGAATGTGAATTCTCCGATTCATTTTTAAAAACGATTGCAAAAATTTCATCCCTATTTATAATGGGTTCGTAACCGAAGAAAGCCGTTTTAATAAAGTGATAGGATGGACTTGTTGAGGATGTAGCAATTGGTTCAAATTGACCCTGAAAGCCCATAGACCAAATATAATCTGTGAAAGGAAAATCAGAAATATTACCAACATTCTTATAACCGGTACCATCCGATTCGCCTGGGAATCCGACATAACCTAAGGCATAAGTGGGATCCAGAGAAACAAAACGTCCCTGTTTTAATGGACCGGTATTGGCAAGATCGTTAAATGTAACCCCGTTTTCCACTTTATGTATATAAAATGAACCCAAAGAGTGATTCACGTTATCGGAAAAAGCACATGCTATTTCTTTAATAGTCAGATCTGCAGGTGCCTGGAACCATTGTAACGCATAATCTTGCGCAAAAAAACCGATACTTGTATTCCAATTTCCACCAAACAGTCTTCTATAAGAAAGAGTATCTAAAGTATTTACACCGTTGAAGTGATTATAGGCTTTTTGAATATCTTTTCTTTGATTTGAATATTTATTTTTAATATTATTTTCAACAATCACATCGCCACGCGGATGATTTTTACTTACTATTGTTGTAGCGAAAGGTTTAAGCATGTAATTGTCCTGTGCAAAGTTGTTCGTGCACAATGAATAAAAAACAAATATTGCAAATAAAACAGTTTTCATTTTTGTCTCACTATTTTAACAGGATCATTTTCTTTATTGAAATAAATGAATCAAAATTTAGGCGGTAAAAATAAACTCCACTTGAAAGATTACTACCATCAAATTTAATTTCATAACTTCCGACAGGTTTTTCTTCATTAACTAGTGTTGCTATTTCTCTGCCTAAAGCATCATAAACTTTTATCGTGACTAAACCGGATTCCGGGATTTTATATTTTATCATTGTAGATGGATTAAAAGGATTAGGATAGTTCTGGAAAAGATAATAATTATTTGCTACAGGCTTTCCCTTTTCACTAACATCATCTATAAAATCTAGTTCTTCATCCATCCAGTTCAATCTGTTAATTATCCAGTTTTTTAAATAACTAATTTCATTCTCATATGAACCGCCCACGTAAGCATTAGGCCATATGTATTCATCCAGTATATCCCACCTTTCAAAATTTCTCTCTTCGGATTCACTCAATAATATCGTAATAGAATCAATGATTGCCATTATGTTGGGAATTGATAATTCATTTTCTCTAAATTCTTTCCAGCGTAATTTAATTTTGTTTTTAAATTCCTTATCAGAGAAAAGTTTTTTCCACCAGAATGGTACCTGATAATAATCGGATTGTAAAAATGTCGGATCAGTCGTTAAATAATTAATTTGCCACCCTTCAGTAGATGAAGCATTATAATAATCACTGTTACCAAAGCCCAGGTTCAAATCCCAGAGAGGACCCGCTTTTATTTTTTTATCCTTGCTGTTTTTATCCTTATAAAAAAAGAAACTCAATCTGAATGCATCAACATTTCTACTTAATTCACTGAGAATAAAATAGTCTACAAAAGATTCCACATCTATGAAACTTGTGTAACCTTTAAGTGTATCCGCAAATTCAGGACTGTTCATTGTAGTCTCAAATGAATCAACAATACTTTTTATATATTTCTTTTGAACATCAAGTATCGACTCTGGCTTTGGGTAATGGTATTGAATATAGATAGTCTGCCATGCATTTGAATATGGACGATAATCCGAATACCAGCCGGAATTATATCCACCGTCTTTTTTATCAATTTTCAAAATATAACCGCCGGTTAAATTATCGCCTGTTGTATCGGCTTCGGTTAATTTTGATATATCTACCCTGTCTTTGTTTCTTTTTATTTTCTCAAGCAATACATAAACTCCCATATATTCATCATTCAGAACCAGTTCACATAGCCGGGAACGACTTGCATATCTTCCAATATTATTCGCTAGTTTATAAGCAAGCACATTCCTGATCAAAGATTTATCGGAATACGGTGCATATAAGATCCAATCACTTTCAGTCGGAAAACCAAGCAGGGAGACATCTTTATCTTCTCCGGTTGAATCAATCGTTTCGAATCCATATTGTTTTTTAGGAAACATTTGAGAAGATGAGCCCCTGATCTCAATTGCAATCTTTCCATTAAATTCATTAAACGGATCTGTAATTTTATTTCTTATTCCTTCCCCGTTATAAATAATTCCCAGATCTACTTCAATTTTTGGCTCATCAGGAATTCTCTGTCCGTGCGTATTTATAACAAATATCGGCAGATTAGAAGAATTAAACGTAACAGATTCAATCTGCGCTTTGATAAATGTAAACGAAATAAAAACGAAAATGTAGAAGAAACAGGCTTTCATAATTTATTCTATTTCAAGAGAATCATTTTATTGGTTTTAATAAAACTGCCAGCTTTCAATTGGTAGAAATAAACTCCACTCGGTAATGATGAAGCATCAAACTCAACTTCATAACTACCTGCCGATCTTTCCTCCTTAACAAGAGTTGCAACTTCTTTTCCAAGTATATTGTAAACTTTTAATGTTACCATTCCGCTTTCTGGAATTTGAAACCGGATATTGGTTGTCGGATTGAATGGATTGGGATAATTCTGTTCAAGCTTATAATTAAACACGCTATATGGTTTATCATTCACTCCTGTAATTAATGATGTATCACCATAAACAACACCATCTATAAAGCATCCTTTTAATGAATCTGTTGAGAATGACAGCAGATCCTCTGTTAAACCAAAGCTAAATCCCAATCCTTTTACAAATTCCAATATTCTATAAGGAGTAATAACACCTCTGAATTCCCTTTTAGTTGAATTAAAACTAAATAGTTCAGAAGGTGATTCGTATGTTAAAATTAATCCGTTTTCTACAGGAATCGTATCACCTACCTCTGCAAGTAAATCCATGTATACTTCTTTATAAGTAACAGTATCACTTTCCATAAATGCTTTATATATAATACCTGATATAGAATCCGTTCTGAAATATTGATGTTCTGCTTTCTCGGGAACCGGACTGTTATTATGATATTCTGAGACAAGAATTCCCTTGTAAACTCTATTTCCAATTGTTTTATTTTCAATTACTTCCCACGATGTTTTCCATCTAAATTCAGAACGCTCGAGGTTTCCATAATGATTATAAATCCATTTATTGCCTATACCCAAAGGAAACCAGGAAAAAACCTCCTTAGGAATTTGCATTTCCTTAATTACATTAAAAGTATCAGGTGTGATTTCATAAATTATAAGTGGAGTTGATACATAAAGAATATTCGATTTTGATTTTTTATACAATCCAGTAATATTTCTTTCAAGCTCTTTGTACAAAGTAAAAGTAGTTCCATAATCAGTTGATCTGAATATTCTTTTTCCGGCTGAGTAATAAATTTCACCAGGTTGTTTTTCATCTAAAGTGAAATACAACTTACCCGGATACTCAATTCGTTTTTCCCAGGTGAAAGGATTACCATTATCATCTGAAATAAATATTGCCGGGGTAAATGATTGTTTTTGATAGTTGTATGAATGTGTCACTCCATAAATATGGTCCTGATCAGAATCATAGTAAAGCTTTGCATCTTCAGACCAGTCTGAGCTATCAACAATTATGTAACTATTACCGTCGTTTTCTGATCGTACAAGCTTATGATCATCAATACCATAAATCTGCGAATCATCATTTTTACTTAAGGAAACAAGTGATACATCAACCGTCTGGATACTATCCAGCAATACAAAATTATAGCCACCATCTGTTGATTTATAAATTCCTTGCAGAACATCCACATAAACAATACTATCATTCTGCCGTGAAATCTCTATATTCCTTACTTCAAACGAAGGCAAATTTATTTCTCCATCATATCGAATAAGTATTGATGCAGGATCAATATTGAGATTATAACCACCGTAAATATATTTTGAAGGATCATCATTAAAGAACTCATAATCAAATACAGCATCTCCCACACATCCCCATCCTTCCGGATTGAACCCAAAATCATAAATAAAAAAAGTATCATTCATTAAACTAACGTTAAAATGGTATATGCTTTGATCCCAGCAGCTTGTTGTTGGATAAACTTCCCTGTAGAATAAATGTGTGTTTCCAAGTGAATCTTCTAGTCCCCTCAGTTCTTCAAAATGGAAATAATCTTGAGAGAATACAAATGAATTAATTAGTAAAAATATTACAAGAATTTTTTTCATTTTTTACCCCTCCTATTTTAATAAAATCATTTTATTTGTTTTGATAAAATTACCCGCTTTCAATTGATAGAAATAAACTCCGCTTGGCAAATCTGTTGCATCAAATTCAACTTCATACTCTCCGGCAGGTTTATACTCATTGACAATTGTAGAAATCTCATTACCAAGAATATCATACACCTTCAGAGTTTGCCAACTACCTACTGGTGACTGCCAACTTATCTTCGTTGTTGGATTGAAGGGATTGGGATAGTTTTGCTCGAGTCCGAAACTATTAACTACAGACGGTTTTGTATCATCGACTGAAACTACTGTTGTATCTCCGTAAACTATTCCATTAATAATACACCCTTTTAAAATAACCCATCCTTCTCCAAAATCGTAATAGTAATAAACGCTGTCTAGTCCTATGTCTTGCGTTAACGAATAGACGGGTGGATGTATAAACGAATAGTTAACAAAAACTAATTTGGATTTTTTCAGGTTCCATTTATTAAAGGTTGTTTTGTCCAGGACTATAGTAAATATACCTTTCCCATAACCCATCCTAAATGATGACACAGTATCACCGACCTCAGCTAATAAATCATCAGTAACATATTCATACCCTGATGAATTTAAAGATTCATCATATCTGTATACTTTTCCTTCTAATGAATCAACTCTTTCCAGAAAATAACCACCGAATCGGGTTTCGTCCTTAAGTAAATAATACTGTTTGCCATTTGGTGCTACGGTATCCTGTAATACTTCTCTGGTAGTGATTCTAAGCGCGCTCTTTGAAAATGGATCATAAGAATATCCATATTCATTAAATATCCACTTATTACCTGTAGCAAGAGGATATAAGCTCAAAATATTTTCGGGTATTGGAAGACTTTTTATTACCAGGATTGTATCAGAATTTATCTCATAAATGTTATATTTTGTTGCAGCATATAGTATATCAGAATTCGGTTTTTTGTAAATGCCGACTATATTTCTTTCTAAAGTTCTGAAAAGATTAAAACTGTTTCCATAATCTGTTGAATAAAGAATCTGTTTTCCATTTGCAAGATAAATAGTACCTGAAACAGAGTCATCGATGCTAACATAAAATTTTGAACTGCTGCTAAATTTTGTTTCCCAGGTATATAAATTTCCTCTTTGTGATGAAACCGAAAAAATATATCCAAAATGTAAAGAATTAAAAATCCTGTAAACATAATCGTGGTTTTTATCAAATCTGATTTCTTCATCATTAGTATCCCATTCATCTTTAAGAGTATCAACCAAGAAGAAATTATTTCCGCCATCAGTTGTTTTATAAAGTCTGCCATCATAGTGATACGTATAATAATTGTTATTGAAACAGAAGAATGTCTGATCATCATCCGGCATAACTTCAATAAATTCTAATGAGTCGGAGACAATTTGCCAATTATATCCTCCGTCAGTTGATTTTACAGTTCTAAAAGGGTTCTGTCCTGCAAGGTCGTTTGCTGAGCACCCAACATATATAAGACTATCATCCTGTTTGGATATGCTAATATTATCTACTCCCCCCCGCCACTGGTAAAATAAGGAACCCAAATAGTCAAACCTTTTAATGTAAGTATAAGGATAGAAATCACCTGATGTACCTCCGAAAATATATTTGTTTACATCGGAGTTCCAGAAATCATAATCATCAACATGATGAAAATCCGTTCCGTTCTCATCCCATCCCGCACGATCCGTAAAGAGAAGACTATCGACACCAGTTGACAGATCGAATTTATAGATGTCGTTTTTCAATAAAAAATAATCCTCGCCCCACGTTGTATCTTCATACAATCGATAAAAAAGGTATGTGTTGCCGTTTTTATTCTCTATCCCCTTCAACTCAGAGAATTGTGGTAAAACACCAGTTTGCGAAAAGATATTCGTGAATAAGAATAAAGAAAAAATTACTACCCTGTTTTTCATTGCCCCTCCCAAAAAAATATATCTAAAGGTAAGAAATTAATCGGGGTGTTTCAACAAATAAATTTAATGTGCAGATTTCCTTTGCCTCATAATTTCAAATAATAAAATACCGGTTGCTACAGAAACATTGAGCGATTGCAGTTTCCCGGTCATAGGGATTTTGACAAGATAATCGCATTTATCGGCAGTAAGTTTTCTTATCCCCTTTTCTTCATTTCCAACAATAATTGCGAGAGGAACACTATAATCAATCGCAGTATATGGTTTTGAATTATCCAGAGATGAACCGACAATCCAGAAGCCGTTTTCTTTCAATTGATCAATTGCATTTGAAAGGTTATTAACCTGGGCGATCTTAATATGTTCAGTTGCACCGGCAGATGTTTTAACAACGGTTGCATTTATTGGTGCACTGTTATGTTTTGTAACGATAACTCCTTTAACACCGCTGCACTCTGCCGTTCTTAGAATAGCGCCGACGTTGTGTGTATCCTGGATTGAATCAAGAATTAATATTAATGGATTCGTAGTCGATTTTGCTTCATCGATTATTTCTTCAATAGAAAAAAATTTGTACGCCGGTTTAATTGCCGCTACGCCTTGTGCATTCTGATTCTGAATTATCGATCTGAATTTTTCAAGCGGTATCTGGTTAATTTTTATCCCGCGCTTCTTTGCTGCAACGCGAATTGTATTTAAAATATTTCCCTGCTGCCCGTAAAGAATATAAACCTGCTCGATCTCTTCACCGGAATTGATTGCCTCAAGCACAGGTTTCCTACCAATAATTATGTTCATTTGATTATTAATTTTATCTGCCATCCTAATTTGTTTCCAAATCACCCTGAGCGGAGACGAAATGTGATTTCCTCAATTTATAAAATCCATATAAACCAATTATAAAAAACATAATTGAAATTAATTGCGCTTCAGATAATCCGAATAAAATCCTGGGATTTAACCGAATGAACTCCACCAGAAAACGGGAAAGCGAAGACAGAATTAAATACAGCATAAATAATCTTCCGGCAATCCAGCCATGTTTCCTGTATTTCCACAAAATAAAAAATATTATCATTGCTGCAAGGAATTCATAAACAGGAGTAGGATGCAGCGGAGTATTATCCGGGACAATCCCATTTGGAAAAGAATTTGGAATATGATTAATCCTGAACATCACCGACGGAGGCATTACCCCATTTTCATAATTCGTTCCCCAGGGTAAGTTAGTCGGTGTCCCATAATCGCCATCTCCGGCAAGATGACAACCGATTCTTCCCAGACCGTAAGCGATTGGAAGAGCAACTGCTACAATATCAGCAGCAAAAGGAAACGGAATTTTCTTTATCTTCAGATAAATATAAAAGACAATTACTCCCAGGATGAATCCGCCGTAAAATGTAGAACCTTCGGGTGAAAGTCCAACAAGGACAGGATGCTTAAGAAATTTGCTGAAGTTTTCAATTATGAA
>JAJDNK010000163.1 GCA_022340715.1 bacterium BMS3Abin03
GTGAGTGATACCTTCCCGTCATCATCTTCAGCAAATTTCCAGGTCCGAATTTCTTGTTTATTTCGAGAAAGAAATTCATAAGTAATATTGAAAGGATAAGAAATGTGACGAGGGAAATTACATTTGATGGGGTGAGGTATATTAAAAATTCGTCCCATTGTTCAGATGTAAATAATCCGAATATTTGGTAAACAGCGTAAACTAATAACGATGCAAATACAAATGAGAGAAAGTAGAGACTGCTTTTAATGAATATAACAGCGCCAAAGGATTTTTTTCTTATTGCTGTTTTATCTGTAAAAGTATTAATCAGGATGAAAAGAATCCCAAAAACAACTCCTCCTAATATTAATTCTACGTGGATCAAACCCGAATCAAAGTACTCGGTAATTATATTGTCTTTCATAATGTGTCGGTAAGCC
Source organism: bacterium BMS3Abin03 (assembly GCA_022340715.1). Classification (GTDB taxonomy): domain Bacteria; phylum Bacteroidota; class Ignavibacteria; order Ignavibacteriales; family Ignavibacteriaceae; genus BMS3ABIN03. The sequence goes on from JAJDNK010000163.1 coordinate 423, forward strand.
CAGATGGACATGAAGTTGTACAGGTAAAGCATCAATATCCATCCAACTATTATGAAGATCCACTCGGTTAGTTGAATTTTAAGTTTACTGTTCATGTTGACCTGATTGTTATTATTAAAATTAAGGAATATCCCCCTTTGTTAAAAAGTTAGTATAACCCGTCTTGTTTATCATGTGTCTAATAATAAACGGACCGAATTAAATGAAAAAGGTTATTAATCCTTAGACTGCAAGTAATGCTAAAGCCTCCTAATTTATAAGGATTAATACCCGGTTAAAGCCGCTTTAGTCAGCGGCTTTTTCTTGATTTATTAGGAATTTGAAAGAAGCGAACAATAAAAATTATATTAATTTGGTTTTAGGGAATTTTTATGGACTTAATCCAATGGAACTATAGTTTGTGAGACAAACCACAAGAGGATTTCAGGATTAAACTTTATATGAAGATTTCATGTCCAAATCTAAAAATTATTAAAACTTAAGAAAGAAAAACTTATGCTACGAACCACTATCATTTTAACAGTTGCTTTTTTCATTTCATCCATCTCAGCTATTGCCCAGTCCCGGATGTCAGTTGAAGACAGGGTACAACATTTAAAAGAAAATCTTTCGCTCACTGATAAACAAGTTGATCAGGTAAAAACAATTTTGGTGGAAACAGATAGTATAATGACTTCTATGAGAGGAAATGGAATGCCGGATTGGAGTTCTATGAGATCTGTAATGGAAAAAACAGATGACAAAATATTAAGCGTTTTAAATGATGATCAAAAGACATTATATAAAAAGATAATCGAGGAAAGAAGAAGCAGGATGCAGGGTTTTAGGAGAAAATCCGATTAATAAACAGCGGGAAATAAAATATTTAATAGGTAAAAAACATGAAAAAGAAAATATTAATCTACGGAATTATAATAGTTGGCTTATTAGCTTCAATTTATTTTTTATTTTTTAACGATGAAAGCCCGGTGCAGCAGTTTACTTTCGGCGAAGTGATAAGAGGTGATCTAAGTACAACAATAACAAGCACCGGAACTATCGAAGCGCTTTCGACGGTTGATGTAGGCACCCAGGTTTCAGGAAGAATAGATAAAATATTTGTTGATTTTAATGATCACGTAAAGAAGGGAAAGCTTCTCGCAATCCTCGATACAACTGCTTTGTGGTTGCAGGTAAAGGATGCCGAAGCAGGTTTACAAAAAGCACAGGCGCAATACGAACAAACAAATGCACAATTTCAGCTCGACTCTTCTTTATATGCTAAAGGCTTAAGTTCAGAGATTGATTTTATAACTTCGAAAACAGCAAAAGAAACGGCTTTATCAGGTTATCAATCCGCAAAGACCACACTGGAAAGAGCAAAAACAAATCTTGATTATGCTTTTATCTATTCTCCCATAAATGGGATAATTATAAATCGAAATGTGGAACAGGGACAAACCGTTGCTGCAAACTTTTCTGCACCAACGTTGTTTATTATTGCAGAGGATCTATCTAAGATGAGAATACTTGCTTCGGTAGATGAAAGTGATATCGGGCAGATTAAGGTCGGGCAGGATGCTGAGTTTACCGTTCAAGCTTATCCTGACAATGAATTCAAAGGCAAAGTAGTTCAGATAAGACTAAATCCCGCTGTTGAATCAAATGTTGTTAATTACACTGTTGTTGTAGATGCCGATAATAAAAGCAACCTGCTTCTTCCGGGCATGACGGCAACGATAGATTTTTATATTGAAAAACGAAACAATGTTTTGATGGTTCCGAACACTGCATTAAGATTTCAACCTACAGAAACTATGATAGAAGATTTCAGAAAAGAACATGAGCAGCAAATGGCAAATTTACCCGACAGTATAAAAAATAGATATCAAAACAGACCGGGTTTTCAGTTCGGACAAAATATGCGAGGCGACAATAATGATAATTCTAAAAGAGGAGCAGTTTGGTTTGTAAATGATAAAGGCCAATATGAAATGAGCTTTTTGCAATTAGGATTAACCGATGGAAAGAATACAGAAGTAGTTCGCAGCAGAAATCTTAAAGAAGGAATGAAAGTAATTACGGGCAGCACGGAAGCATCAACGAATAGTAATTCAAATCAATTTATGATGCGCAGGTTTGGAAGAGGATTGTAGAATGGAAAATGCGTCGGGTAAAAATATTATAAAAACTGTTGATTTATCTAAAACTTATTCAGTTGGCGATGTAGAAGTTCCTGCTATCAAGTCTATCGATCTTAATATTGACGGGGGTGAGTTCGTGGCAATAATGGGCGCTTCCGGTTCAGGCAAATCCACATTAATGAATTTGATTGGTTGTCTCGATACGCCGACTTCGGGAGAATATTATTTAGATGGAATAAACACCAGCAAGCTCACAAAGAATGAATATGCTGCAATAAGAAATCAGAAAATTGGTTTTGTTTTCCAGGGATACAATCTCTTAGCAAGGACATCTGCATTAGAAAATGTAGAGCTTCCGTTGATGTACGACAGGGCGCATAGAATCAACAATCCTGCAGAAAAAGCTCTTGAAGTATTGCGAAGAGTTGGATTGGAAGACAGGATTCATCACGAACCAAGTCAGCTTTCCGGCGGGCAGCAGCAAAGAGTAGCAATTGCAAGGTCACTCGTAAATGAACCCTCATTAATTTTAGCTGATGAACCAACCGGAAATCTCGATAGTAAAATGTCCGTGGAAATATTTGCTCTGTTCCAGAAACTGAATGATGAAGGAATTACGATTGTACTGGTAACACACGAAAGAGATTTTGCAAAGTTTGCAAAGAGGATTGTTGAATTAAAAGACGGCAGAATCATTAAAGATTATATGATAAAAGATCGACTTTATGCTCAGGAAGAACTATTTAAGATTCAAGAAGAAGAAATAGCTGAAGAGGCGTAATTATGGAAGCAAAGAATTTATTAAAGGTTGCACTGAAAAGTATTTTGAAATCAAGGATGCGAAGCCTGCTTACCGCTCTTGGAATTATAATCGGTGTTGCTGCTGTAATTGTTATGGTTGCAATAGGCAACGGAGCACAGAAAAAAGTTGAAGACCAAATAGCCTCTCTCGGCTCTAACTTAATTGTAATCTTTCCCGGTTCTATTAATTCAGGTGGAGTTAGAATGGGCGCCGGAAGCATAAACCGGTTTACGATGAAAGATGTTGAAAAAATACGGGAAGAAGCAACATTGTTAAAGGGAGTTACTCCAATCGTACGAACCGGTGGACAGGTTATTGGCGGAAGCGGCAACTGGAATACAAGGATTGAAGGAGTATCTACGAACTATTTGGAAATAAGTAACTGGTCTTTGTCCTCAGGGGAATTCTTTACAGAGAAAGATATGATCTCAAGAGCGAAAGTAGCTGTACTTGGCAAAACCGTTGCTGATCAGTTATTTCCCAATGATGATCCTATTGGTCAGCAGATTAGAATTCGAAATGTACCTTTCAGAGTAATAGGAGTGTTGGCACCAAAAGGACAGAACGTTATGGGTGCCGACAATGACGATATCATCATAGCTCCCGCAACTACTGTTCTCGACAGGCTGCTTGGCGGCAGGTATATATCTTTTATAATGGCAAGTGCAAGTTCGCTATCTCAGATAGACCAGGCACAGGCGCAGTTGGTTGAGATTATGCGTAAAGCTCACAATTTAAATCCCGGCGAGGATAATGATTTCACAGTAAGAAACCAGGCTGAGATTACTCAAGCCGCTACAGAAACCTCGCAGGTTCTTACAATTCTTTTAGCTTCCGTTGCAGGTGTTTCATTAATTGTAGGCGGTATTGGTATTATGAATATAATGCTTGTCTCTGTAACCGAAAGAACACGTGAAATCGGAATTAGGTTGTCTGTTGGGGCAAGGACTTCCGATATACTGATTCAGTTTCTTACCGAATCAATTGCATTGAGCATTGCCGGGGGATTGATCGGTGTACTGCTTGCATTCGGTATAACTTTTATTCTTAATGAATACACAAGCCAGGCTGCTTATATAAATCCACAGATTGTTTTTATTGCAGTAAGTTTTGCGGGAATTATTGGAATCTTCTTCGGATTTTATCCTGCGCGTAAAGCTGCCAATCTTAATCCTATTGATGCATTGAGATATGAATGAAAATTGCAGACATGTTTCTAAACGATTTTATAAACCTCAACCGGTTCATCGAAGCCTTTAACGTTAACCAACCCGAGCTCTTCAGGTCTTATTTCTTTACAGGAAATACTATCCAGCACTTTTTTAGAAATGATAAGAGATGAATTAAATTCTTTATTCAATTGTTCAATTCTGGATGCAAGAATTACCGGGCTTCCGGTTATCGAGTATTGTTTCCTATTAATTGCGCCAACGTTTCCTGTTATCACTTCTCCCTCGTGTAAACCGATACCGATTTTTGTTTTCGGTATAACTTTATTTTCTATCCTGTTTTTTAGTTCACTTAAAATTTCCATCGAAGCGTTAAAAGCATTTTGTGAATCATTCTCGTGAGTAACGGGCGCACCAAAGCTCGCCATAAATCCGTCACCCATAATCTGGTTTACAATCCCGTTGTGCTTGTTTACAATGTCTATCATAAATCCGAGCACATTATTCTGATAGCTTATAATTTCTTCCGGTGACTTTCCTTCACAGTATTTTGAGTAATCGCGTATGTCCAAAAACATAATACATATATTTCTAGTACGGCTAACAATTTCTAGCTGGTTTTCTAAAAGATCATCCACAATTTCTGTAGATAACTGCTGACCGAAAATTCTTTTTATTTCTTCACGCTCCCTTATAGTTTCATAAGAGCCGACGATATTTCTTTTTATCCTTTCCGCTATAATTCCTGAAACGATTCCAACTAATAACAGCAACAATGATTTTGCTAAGTATACGTATGGCAAATTCAACAATGCGAGATCCTGCTCAAAGGTGGTTGAATCTTTAAATGAGATAGCGAGAATGTAATATTCAACACCGGCCACAATTCCGGCAAGTACGCACAGTTTATAATCCAGTTCAAAAATAGGGAGAATCAGAAAGACAAAATACAAAAACACTATCGGGCTGATGAGAGAAAGAGTGGGGTTGAAAACATGGCTGAAAACTATTATTAATATCGAGGGTATGCTGGTTTCAAAAATCACATTAAAATATGAAAAAGCAATATATCTTCTTCTACCAAATTTCAACCTTTTATCCTGGAAACGCCGGATCAAGATTGCTCTTATAATCAGGAAAGAGATTATCAGTATGAACCATCTGAAAGACTTGCTGAGATTTTCTTCAAAAGATGAAAGGAAAATAGAATCTATTATAGAAGCGATAAGAACAATCGTAAGAATTATTGCAAGTAAGGTTTCCTTTATTCTTTCGCCTTGTAATTTATCCTTGAAGAAAAAATCTTCGAAACTGTCATCCGGTTTTAATGTAATCGATTTTGTAGCATTCATCTCATTTAAATTACTCCAGCCGTTTCTTAAAACGTAATGCACTCAACAATAATATAACTACACCTATGAGAAAAAGTATAATAGTTTCAGGCAGCAGATCCATCAGTCCGGAACCCTTTAAAATTATACCCCTTAATATCGTAATAAAGTATCTTAAAGGGATGAGGTAAGTAATATACTGAATCCACTGCGGCATACTTTCTATGGGGAAGGCAAAGCCCGATAAATAAATCATTGGAAGCATTAAGCCGAATTGAGCAACCATCATTGCCTGTTGCTGTGTTTTTGAGATGGTAGATATGAAAAGTCCTAATCCTAGGGTTGATAAAACAAAAAGGAGAGAAGCGAACAGCAGGAAAATAAAATTTCCTTCGATGACAATTCCGAACCAGAAAACCATAACCGCATTTACAAGAAGAATATCTATAAATCCTAGTATAGCAAACGGAATTATTTTCCCGATGATAAGCTGGTAAGGCTTTATCGGTGTAACTATTATTTGTTCAAGCGTCCCGATTTCTCTTTCTTTAACAATTGCCATTGCCATTAAAATTGTTGTAATCACAAGTAGAATTAATCCTGCTATACTCGGGATCATAAAATTCCGTGTCTTTAATTCAGGATTGTACCACACTCTTATTTCGGGTTGAACAGAGCCCACGACTGAAATTTTTCTTCCTGATTTATCCGAGACATTCATTATAATTTCTTTTGAGAATTTTGAAATGATTCTCTGAACATATCCGAGAGCTATGGAAGTCTTATTTCCGTCGGAACCATCAAAAATTAATTGAAGAGAAGTTGTTTCCTTTCTTTCGATTTTCTTTTCAAAATCATCGGGAATAATAATAGCAAGAAGTATTTTACCATGATTAATTTCATCATTAATCTGATTATAGTTTTGCGAATATGAATAAACCGTGAAATAACCTGAACTCTCAAACGATTCGATAAAATTGCGGCTGGTTACACTTTTGTTATAATCCAAAACAGAAATTCTAATATTATCAAGATCGAGATTAGCAGCGTAGCCGAGAAACAATAGCTGAATAATCGGTGCGAGGAATACAATACCGAATAATCTTTTGTCTCTTTTAAGCTGAAGAAATTCTTTTATAATTATTTGTTGTATGATTTTCATGTTCTTGCTTTATTATTTAAACAGCCCTGGTTTTCTTACCGATTAAAGTAGATAAGGTTAAGAAAACGAAAGCGAAGATTAAAAGATAAATTATCTGGTCCCAGAAAGCTGAGATTCCAACACCTTTCAGCATAATATCGCGAAGAATAACTATATAAAATTTTGCCGGAGTGACGTTGGTAAGTATCTGGATAAAAGGTGGCATACTTTCAATCGGGAAAATAAACCCGGATAAAATTACCGCAGGAAGCATAGAAACTAAAGTGGCAATCTGAAAAGCAACCTGCTGCGAATCTGCAACAGTTGAAACAAAAATTCCAAGATTCAATGCAGCGAACAAAAATATTAAAGTCGTAAAGAACAACAGAAAGTAGCTGCCCTGAACGGTTATTCCGAAAAGAATGTGACCCGCAGTTAAAACAAGTGCAGATATTATCAGGGCGATAATTGTGTAAGGAAGAGTCTTTCCTATTAACAGCTCGATGTAGGATATATGAGAAACATTTATCTGTTCAATTGTTCCTCTCTCTTTTTCTCTAACTATTGAAAGTGCAATCGAAACAACGGCGGTTATTATTAATATAAATGCAATTAGTCCGGGCAGTAAAAAGAAAGTCGAGTTTAACTCCGGGTTAAACCAGAAAACCGGCTGAGGATCGATAGGCACATAAGGCTTTATACCGTTTACAGCCATGACTTCTTTAACAAAACTTTGTGAGAAAGAGCTTGTTGCAGAGTTTATATAATTAATAATTATCGAAGCAGAGTTGGCGTTTATTCCATCCACAAGCACCTGGATTTTTGCTTCTTCGCCCGTATAAAGCTTGCGCGACATGTCACTTGGAAAAACAATAACACATTGTGCGTCGCGATCATCAAGAGCTGTCCTGATTTCGTTTTCACTATTAATGTATCCAACAACATCAAAGTAGTCGGAGCTGGTTATGTTGTTGATAAATTCCCTGGTAAGATCTGATTTTTCCTGGTCGTAAACAGCAACTTTAATATGGTGAACGTCGAACGTAATTGCATAACCGAAAATACCAAGCAGGATAATCGGGAAAGCAAAAAGCACAAAAAGCATTCGAACATCTCTACTCAATTCTCTGAATTCTTTTTTTGCTAAGGCGAATATTCTTCTTATCATAAAGTCCCCTCCTTCTCCCCCGAAGGGGGAGTGATCTGAAAGTCCTTCCCTTTGGGAAGGGTTTGGGATGGGCGCTCCAACAAATGAATAAACACATCCTCAAGCGTCGGTACTATTTTATCAACTCTTTTTAGCGCTATGGAATGACTCTCAAGCGCGTTTTGTATCTGAGATTTTTCTTTGTATTGATCATTAACAATTAAGTGAATCAAATTTCCGAAAATGGAAACCTCATCTACAAAACTTTCTTTACCTAAAATATCGAGCGCTTCTACTGTTTTACTGCATTCGATTTCGAGTATTGTTTGTTTCAGATAATTTGTTTTTAAATCTTTCGCGCTTCCTTCTGCTATCAGCTTTCCTGCATTTATAAGAATAATATTATTGCAGTATTCCGCTTCTTCAAGATAATGTGTGGTTACAAAAACAGTTGTTCCTTCATCCGAAAGTGTATTTATCAAATCCCAAAAGCCTCTTCTTGAAATCGGATCGACACCGCTTGTAGGTTCATCGAGAAATACAATCTCAGGACGATGAATAACAGCTGTGCTAAGCGCAAGCCTTTGCTTAATTCCACCTGGAAGTGAACCAGTTAAAATATTTTCTTTGCCTTCGAGGTTGGCAGTTTGAATCACCCATTTTTTTCTTTCTTTGAACTCGGTACCTTCGAGTCCGTATACTCCACCGAAGAAGTTTATATTTTCTTCAACTGTAAGATCGTTGTATAATGAGAATTTTTGAGACATGTAACCGATATTCAATTTTACTTTATCTGGTTCATTGGCAACGCTGTATCCTCCAACCAAAGCATCGCCTGAAGTAGGAGCAATTATTCCACACAACATTCTTATTGTTGTAGATTTACCGGCACCGTTTGCTCCGAGAAATCCGAACACTTCACCTTTCTTAACGTTAAATGAAATGTGATCGACGGAAGTAAAGTTTCCGAATTTTTTTGTGAGATTATTTATTTCTATACTGTTCATAATTTTTTTAAGCATACGGAAGTCAGGAGTTAGTAGACAGAATGTCTTTTTGTTGGGTCAGAACTTCAGACTCCTGACTTCTTTCTTCTTGTTTCTCAATAGATTTTTCTTCCAATCGCTTTTTCTAAATGAACTTTTGCAAGCTGATAATCAACAAGTGAGTTTGTTAAATTTGTTTTTGCCTGAAGAACCGAAACTTCAGCATCAATGAGATCTGTGCTTGTTGCTAACTGTTCATCGTATTTTTGTTGCATTATCCGGTAATTTTCATCAGCTTGTTCGACACTCTTTTTACTAACATCAACTTTATCAAATGATCTTTTATATGTTAGGTAAGATTGATAAACCTCAACCTGAACAGCGTCTTTCAGTTCAGAAAGAGACGTTTGTGCCTGGAGATAATTCTGTTCCGCCTGGGTAGTTTGAGATGAATTGTAACCCCAATTCCAGACATCCCAGCTTAAAGCAATACCAACGTCCCAGGAACCATGGTCGATATCCTCAAGTGGCAAGTAGCGCTGATTAGGTCGCTGGTAATAAACATTTCCGAAGAGCGAAACCGTTGGAAACCAATTTGAGTTGGCTGCTGTTACAACATCTTCCGATGACTTCAATCTGTATTCCATCGATTGCAATTCTTTACGGTTTTGAATTGCTTCTTTTGTTATGTTATCCAGATCGTAATCGCTTTTAATTAAATTGATCTCATCGGTTTTTATATCTGTCTGCGAATCAAGATCGATGCCCAGCACCCGGTTAAAATTTATTCTCGCCAGATCGAGATTATTTTCCGCTTCGATTAGTGCAAGCTGCGTGTTGGAATGCTGAACTTCGAGCTTGAGGACATCGTTCTTTGTTACAAGTTGGTTCTCCAAATAATTTTTCGTGTCCTGAAGATGGTTGTCAATTTGTTTTAATGTTTCTTCAAGCAATGATTTTATTTGCTTTGCTTTGTAAAAATTCCAGAAGGCACTTTGAATTTTCAAAGCATACTCATTTATGTCTTTATCGTATTCGAGCTCCGAAGCAGTATAATTATATTTGGCTGCGCTTTTTAAGGATGATAACCTGAATCCCGTAAATAAAGGCTGCTGAAGAGATAGCTTGACCTGGTAATTGTTTAGCACAACTTCCTGGATGTTAAATGATTTATTAAACCCGGGTACCGTAACAGAAAAGTCGGGAACATCACTGAGCCTGGTATATCCTGCGGAAAGTTTTAACTGGGGCAACATTTGAGAACCGATCTCAGTAATCTTTGCATCATAGCCAATGACTTTTGAATTAGATATTTTTAGTTCTTTACTGTTCTTTAATCCTGTGTCGATACTTTGCTCAAGTGTAAATGTTTGTGCCGTGACTATTACAGGAATAGTAAGAGCTAAAAGAAATAATTTTAATGTTTTCATCTTAAATTCCTAAAATTTTAATTTGCTTCCTGGACTAAGTGAATGAATACGTTTTCTAAAGAAGGTGTAATTAACCTGTGGTTCAGGATTTCGATTGAGTTATCGTTCAATAATTTTTCAATTCGTTTGTAATCGGTTTCGTATTCATCAACGATAATGTTTATCCTGTCACCGAACATTTGGATTTCAAATGGAAAGTTTTGCTGAATAAGTTTATATGCTTCACGAATTTTGTTGCAGACAATTTCAATTACATCTTTTTCAAGCGACCCTTTTATTTTTTGTGGTGTATCGAGACTTATTATTTTTCCGTTACTCATCAGCGCAACACGGTTGCATCTTTCCGCTTCATCAAGGTAAGGTGTGGACATAAAAATTGTAATTCCTTCTTTTAAGAGATTCGAAAGAATTTTCCAGAAATCCCTTCGTGAAACCGGGTCAACACCGGTCGTCGGTTCATCAAGAAAAATAATTTGTGGTTTATGAATAAGGCTGCAGGCAAGTGCCAGTTTTTGTTTCATTCCGCCGGAAAGTTTTTCAGCTAACCTGTCTTTAAAAGGAGTAAGTCTTGTAAATTCGAGCAGTTCGTTACTTCTGTTTTCATAATCTTTTACCCCGTGAATGTCTGCAAAAAATTCTATGTTTTCATCAACTGTTAAATCTCCGTAAAGACTGAATTTTTGTGAGAGGTAACCTATCTTGTTTTGAATTTTCTTTCTTTCTTTTAATAAATTGTAACCGAGCACTTCAATTTCGCCACTGTCTGTGATTAATAACCCGCAAAGAGTTCTTATCGTTGTGGTTTTACCTGCGCCATCCGGTCCAACCAATCCGAACATCTCACCTTTCGCAACATTGTATGAAACATCGTCAACAGCGAGGATGTCGTTATAACTTTTACTGAGGTTCTTTATATCGATTATCTTATTCATTTAATTACAAGATTAATTCTAATGATCGGATGATAAAGCTTTTAGTCATGGAGTTATAAGTGAATTACTGCATCAGCAGGCATCCCGGATTTCAATTGAAAATCAGGATTATTAGTACGGATTTTAACTGCGAATACAAGCTTTGTTCTCTCATCTTTTGTTTGGATATTCTTAGGTGTGAACTCTGCTTCCGGTGATATGTAAATAACTTTGCCTTCATACTTTTTATCCGGATAAGAATCAGTAGTGATATCTGCTTTTTGTCCGAGTTTAACTTTTCCTAACTCTTCCTCGGAGACATAAATTATTAAATCGATTTTGCTCAAATCCGAAACTTTAAACAATGAAGACATCATTGAAACTGTTTCACCTTGCTCAACATATTTTTCAACAATGAATCCATTGATTGGTGAAACGACGTAACTATCTCTTATCTGTTTTTTTAATAAATCAACCGAAGCGAGTTTTCCATTTACATTTGCCTCTGCCTGTTTTAATTCTTCCGGTCGTGCAAAATTTTTGATCTTTGTATAATTTTCTTTTGCGGAAGTTAATTGAGCTTTTGTTATATCGAACCGGGCAACCGCATCATCATACTGCTTTTTTGTAATGGTTTGTGAATTATAAAGATTGGTCATTCGTTCTTTGTCATCCTTAGCAAGATCGAAGCTTACCTGCGCTTGCTTAAGCTGCTCCTCAACTTGTTTTATATCTTCCTGCCTGGCACCTTTTTTCAGTAGTTCATATTGTGCTAAAGCTGCTTCATAACCTGCTGTTGCCTGTCTTAGTTGAAACTCTAAGTTTTCATGATCCACTATCATTATTGTATCGCCGGCATTTACTTTATTACCTTCATCTCTTAGAAGATGAATAACTTCACCGGAAACTTTCGAGCTTACAACAACGTTTGTGGATTCAATGTTGCCCGATGCTTCTATCTTTGTTCCATTATTTTCGTCACCGCAGGCAAAGAGAAGTGCAGTGGATAAAAGAGCGAAATATTTTAATGTTTTCATTGTATTCCTTTAGAAAATATTTTTTTAAATTCTTTTTTCCCTTTAGTTGTCAAAATTCCGTTGAAGAGAATTTCAAAAGTATGACGAAATGCTTCCTGAATGTTTAATTCCTGGTGATAAAGAAAATCAGGCGAAACTATAGAGCGGACTGATGAAACAAATATTAATATGATCAATTCGTTCGGTTTATCTATAAAGTAACCTTCTACTTTACCTTGCTCAATTATTTTTGTAAGGATTCCATACATTTTTTTCGTTCTGAAGTCATCAATCCTTTCCCATAACAATGGCAAATGAATTCTCAAATCCTGCAGCCAGTTATCGCTTATTTTAAGTGAGAAATTACCTATAAGTTGCATAACATTACCCACTTTGCCAAGTGCGTTGTGTTCCGATTTAATGATTTCATCGATTTTCGAACTCATATTCTGCATTATTCTGCTAACCACATCTTCGACTAGCGCATCTTTTGTTGGGTAATGTTTATAAATAGTTTTTTTACTTATTCTAAGATCTGATGCTAATGAATCCATGGTTGTTTTGTAGAATCCTTCTTTCAAAAACTTTTCGAATGCAAAATCAAGGATTCTATCTTTTTCAGCCCGAACTTTTGAATTTAGTATTTCTTTTTTAACTTTTTTCATAGGAAACTATTATCGTTTTTTCAGTTTCCAAGATAATCATGGGAAACTATTTTGTCAATACAAGTTTCCACAATTGTGATCCACAGTACACCAGTTGTCTATGTAGAAAAATATTCTTAATATCATATTAAAAAAAGGAGGGCGGGGGCTATGAAAGCTTCGCTGATTATTTTTGCTATTATTTTAATCTCATCATTAACTTATTCCCAGGACAAAATTGAGTCCGATATCGACTTTGCATTACAATATGCAAAGAAGGGAATATACTGGGCGCTTGCAAATATTCCCGAAAAGAAGACTTCGCTTAACAATGACTTGATTAGTGAAGATCGTTTATACGCAAGTGTAAGATTGGAAAAGGAAGTTAATGGGATTAAAATTGAATCTACCGGTTACTATCAAACACTTGAAGTTAAGATTACAATTTACAGATCGAATGATAGTTTGAAATCAGATGGCTATTTGCATACAGAGAATGAGAATAAAGAAGAGAAGTAAGAGGGATTATTCATATACTACCTTTAAGTTAAGTGAATTCTTTCTTTGTTAAGGTAACTTTGTCTAATTTTTCTTTAGTTACATTTACACCAATTCCCGGTTCCGTTGGAACATCCATAGTTCCATCATTATTTATAACAAATTCCGGTTCAACTATATCTTCTTTATAATATCTTTTGCTTGCAGATATATCTCCCGGCAAAGTAAAATTGGGAAGCGAGGCAAGAGCTAGATTTCCTGCTCTACCGATACCCGATTCAAGCATACCACCATGCCATACGGGAATTTTTTGCTCTGCGCAGTAATCATGAATCAATTTTGATTCAGTAAAACCGCCTACGCGTCCCGGTTTGATATTAATAATTTTACAGCTTCCTAATTCCACAGCAGCTTTTGCATCATTTAAAGAATGAATGCTTTCGTCGAGGCAGATCGGTGTTTTAATTTCTTCCTGTAATTTTGAATGTTCATAAATATCATCATATCCAAGTGGCTGTTCAATCATCACTAAATTATAATCATCCATTGCTTTGAAGATATCTATATCCTTCAAAGTGTAAGCAGAGTTTGCATCTACCTGAAGTTGGATATCGGGAAATTCTTTCCTTAATGGAGAAATGAATTCTAAATCTTTACCCGGTGCAATTTTTATCTTAATACGTTTGTAACCTTTCTGAAGATATCTCTCAACGGTTTCAATCAATTTATCGGGAGATGATTGTATTCCCACGCTAACGCCGATCTCAACACGATCAAAGGTTCCACCAAGAATTTTTGAAAGCGACTTGTTCTGCATTTTAGCAAACACATCCCAGATAGCGGATTCGAGTCCTGCTTTTGCCATCCTATGTCCACGAATCCATTTCCAGCTATCAACTGCATTCTGAACTGTTTGTAAATTTTTATTTATTATGCCGGGCATTAAAAAATCTTCCAGGATATGCCATGCTGTTTTAACCGTTTCACTTGAATACAATGGTGAATGCTCAACAACGCATTCACCCCACCCCATAATTCCCCCCGAATCAATTTTTACAATTATATGTTCCTCGTGTGTTTCTACTCCCATCGAAGTTGCGAATGGAGTGACGAGTTCCATTTTAGTGTAGTAAAGTGTAATTCTTTCTATTTTCAAAATAAGTTCGCTAAAGGAAATTTATTTACTTTTTAATAGTGTAAAATTACTAAAATAAGAAGGGATTTATACGCGGGAGTTATTTTAAAGAGTGAAGGATATTATCCGCGGAAGGAGATGAAATTTGATTTTCAGGAAGTGATTTTGTTTTCAATTCCTTCAGTAAGATTTGTAACATACACTTCTACTTCCTGTTCTTTACCAAGGAGGTCTTGTAAGGATAGTTTATCAAGAACACCATCGAGTAAAGTTTGAATAGTTTTCCAGAGTGATCTGATTGAACAGTCAATAGAGTTCGTACAAATATTTTCAACGCCTGCATGCAAATCGCAGAAACCGGATTCATAAAGTTTGCCGCCCAATGCTGTAAGCACTTCACTAATTGGTATCTGAGCAGGCGCACGTGTTAGACGGTAACCTCCGGTTTGTCCGCGTGCGCTTTCAACAAAGCCTGCAAGTCTTAACATTCTTAAAATCTTACCGGCGTTAGCTTCTGAAATACCTTCTAGTTCGCTTATTTCAGGTATGGTCAGACCTTTTGAAGAATCGCTTTTGGCGATCCTCAAAAGTAATCTTAAACCATATTCTTCTTGTGTACTGAACTTCATCTTTTGCGTTATATAAATTGGTTGTAATACAAATTTTTATAAACTACGCTTCATTGAATAAAGGAATCTTAGAGCCACAGGAAACAGCATATTTAACTTTTTCAAAGTTTTCAGGTGATATCGAAGGTCCTGTATTCTTGCAATATTTGTTAAATATCTCTTTCCAATCTTTTGCGATATCTTCCGCACTTCTACCTTCTATCTGGTAGCGGGGCATAAAGTATAACAACTTTCCGTTTTCGAATAATGCAATACTTGGCGATGAGGGTGGAAAACCTTCTACGTGCTGTCTAATTTTATCAACTGCATCTCTTTCTTGTCCGGCAAAACCTGTGTATAATTCGTCTGGAATCACATTGTTCTGAAGAGCAAGCGAAATACCGGGCCTTGCGCTCCCAGCAGCACATCCGCAAACTGAATTAATCATGACCAAAACGGTTTTATCATTCTTAACATTTATTGCTTCATCTACATCTTTTGGTGTTAACAATTCCTTAAATCCGACAGCAATAAGTGCATCACGCATTGGTTGTACAGCATTCTGATCGTACATCGGAGGACGTGACATAATATTAAACATTTTTACTCCTTGTTTTATTCATGATTATTATTGTTTCCTTTTCTAAAACTATTTTCAATACATTCCAAGTTTAACCTTTGCTGCGTCTGACATCATATCTTTATCCCACGGAGGAGACCAAACCATTTCAATCTTTGCATCTTTCACTTCGGGAACACCTAAAACTTTCATTTCAACTTCAGGTGGTAATGAACCGGCGACCGGGCAAGCCGGTGAAGTCAGAGTCATTTTAATCTTTACCCGCGCTTCATCATCTATAGCGATTTCATAAATCAAACCTAGTTCGAAAATATCTACGGGTATTTCCGGATCATAGCAGGTTTTTAAAACCTCTATTACTTTTTCCTCTATTTCCTGTTTATTAATCTCACTCATATATCTATAATTATCTAAGTTCAATAAACTAAATTGTCTAATTGCTGAGTTGCTTAAACTGTTTAACAGTTAAGCAATCATTCAGTCGTTACTCTTTCTTTTTTATCATGCAATGCATTCATCATCGTGTGCCAGGCAAGGGAAGCACATTTAACGCGTACGGGAAATTCCTGAACGCCAGTAAAGACTGCGAGTTTTCCGAGTTCATCGACATCAGGATTATCGCCAAGCTTACCGGTAACCAGGTCGTGAAATTTATTAAATAACTTTTCCGCTTGCTCCTTTGTTTTTCCTTTAAGTAGGGAAGTCATTAATGAAGCCGACGCTTTGGATATTGCACAGCCGGATCCCTGGAACGAAACATCTTTAATTATACCATCTTCTACATCTAAATAAATATGGATGTTATCGCCGCACAAAGGATTATAACCGTCTGCTTCTTGTGTAATGTGTTCAAGCACTTTAAAGTTACGTGGGCTTTTATTATGATCTAAAATTACCTGCTGATATAATTCTCTTAATTCCTGGTCCATTTTAATCTACCTTAGGATTATCCGAATACCTTTATAATTTTATTTAACCCGTTAACTAAAACATCAATTTCTTCTGTGGTATTGTACATAGCAAATGAAGCTCTCGATGTAGCCGGGATTTTAAAACGATCCATAACCGGTTGTGTACAATGATGTCCCGTTCTGATAGCAATTCCTTCAAAATCAAGGAATGTTCCAATGTCGTGTGGATGTACATCATCCAAAACAAAAGAAAGAACGCTTACTTTTTCACTTGCAGTTCCGATAATTTTTAAACCGGGAACACTTTGAACAGCTTCTGTTGCATAATCGAGTAATTCTTTTTCATGCAAAGAGATGTTCCCAATCCCTATGCGTGATACATAATCGATCGCTTCTCCCAAACCAATTGCTCCTGCTATGTTTGGTGTGCCAGCTTCGAATTTATGAGGAAGCTCATTATAAGTGGTTTTCTCAAATGTAACTTTAGATATCATATCTCCGCCACCCTGGTACGGCGGCATTGAATCAAGCAGGTTTACTTTTCCGTACAGAACACCGATTCCGGTTGGTCCGTAAATTTTATGCCCGGAGAAAACCAGAAAATCGCAATCAAGTTCCTGTACATCTATATGGAGATGATTAACTGCCTGTGCTGCATCTATGAGAACAGGTATTCCTTTTTTATGTGCTGCCTTGATAATTTTTCTTACGGGGTTTACAGTTCCAAGAGAGTTTGAACAATAAACAACCGACACAATCTTTGTTCTGTCCGATAAAAGTTTTTCATATTCTTCAAGTATTAATTCTCCATCATCGTTAATCGGGATAACTTTTAATTTTGCTTTTTTCTCGTTGCAGATCAATTGCCAGGGAACGATGTTGGAATGATGTTCCATCTCAGAAATGATTACTTCATCACCTTCGTTTAGATTTGATCTTCCAAAGGTTTGAGCAACAAGATTGATCGATTCCGTTGCGCCGCGCGTAAAAATGATTTCGTTCTTACCGAGAGCATTTATGAATTTTTTAATTTTTATTCTTGCTGTTTCAAAAGCTTCGGTTGAGACACCGCTTAAAGCATGTACGCCCCTGTGAATATTCGAATTCATTGTCGAATAATATTCCTGTGCTTTCCTGATAACGCTAATTGGCTTCTGGGAAGTGGCGGCATTATCAAGATAGACAAGAGGTTTTCCGTGGACGTAGGTTTGCAGTATCGGAAAATCTTTCCTTATAGCTTCCACATCATAAAGTGATGGATTTGTAATTACAGGTGTTTGTGCTTTAACTGTCATGATCAATTTTCCTAGTTAAACCTTTTTGATAGAAATTCTTCCACATAAGTTTTTATGTGTTCGGATTTAAGTGATGTTATTACATCGATCGCAAATGCATGAATTAGCATTGACTTTGCCATTTCATCACCGATACCTCTGGCTTTAAGATAAAACTTCGCATCATCATTAAGCTGACCGATAGTTGCACCATGCGAGCATTTAACATCGTCCGCAAAAATTTCAAGCTGCGGCTTTGTGTTTACAATTGCCTGATCGGAAAGTAAAATATTATTGTTTTCCTGGAATGCATTTGTTTTTTGAGCATCTTCTCTCACCATTACTTTTCCGTTAAAAACCCCAGATGATTTGTCATCAAGAATTCCTTTATAATGCTCGTGGCTGTTGCAGTAAGGTTTTGCGTGATCGATCATTGTATGGGTATCGAAAAGTTGACTGTCTTCGGTTATAAACAAACCGTTTAGCATGCATTCGCCACCTTCGCCGTTAAAGCGGGAGTTAAAATCATTTCTCGTAATTTTTCCGCCGCGTGATATAGAATGTGATGTAAAGTTGCTGTTACGTTCCTGGTCGATTTCCATTCGTCCGATGTGAAAAGCTTCATTGCTTTCTTCCTGAAGCTTTATATGATCTATAACAGCATTTTCATCGGCAAAGATCTCAGTTGTTGTATTTGTAAAATAGATTTCATTAGATTCGTTTGCGTAATGTTCGATGATCGTAACCTGGGAATTCTTTCCAGCAATAAAAAGATTTCTCGGCTGGGTTATTATTTTATCTCCATCAGTTGATGTGATGAAAATTATGTGAATCGGTCTGTCTATAATCTTCCCATCAGGCACATAGATAAAAGCGCCGTCTTTAATGAATGCAGTGCTCAATGCGGTAAAAACCTGGTTTTGATCAACAGCATATCTACCAAAATGTTTTTGTATGAGTTCAGGTTGATTTTTAATCGCTTCAAGGATATTTCCGACTACAACACCTTTTGGTAGATCATACAGCTTTGAATCATCAGCAGAGAATTGTCCGTTCACAAAAACAAGATGATGAGCA
>JAJDNK010000189.1 GCA_022340715.1 bacterium BMS3Abin03
GTCAGTCTAAAGGATTAATCCTTTTTCCATTCATTAGATTCATTTGTTGTGTCAATTGCTTTTAATATTTTCTTACGGTGATAATTACAGGCAGAACAGAGGTTCTATCAGCAATTGTCATTTTTTAATTATGTGTTAATAAAATCAGAATAAGAAGGTGCTGATATGAACCGGAAGCTGGAAATTGGAATAATTGATCTTGTATCTAAAAAGCCAAACAAAAAATTATTCGCCCGGATAATGAATGCGAACTTCGCAAGCATAATGCCGCAGGTTATAGGAGTATGGTGTGAAGAAGAAGGGCACAACGTTACTTATGTTTGCTATACGGGAAAAGAGAATCTGATGAATGAGCTACCTCAAAATGCCAACCTTATTTTTATCGGTGCATTCACAGAAGGAGCTCAGACCTCTTATGCGCTCAGTAATCTTCTGCGCTCACGTGGTGCTGTAACTGTATTGGGTGGTCCGCATGCACGTTGTTATCCCGAAGATGCGTTATACTACTTTGACTATGTAACCGGGTTTACAGATAAAAAAGTTATTAAATATATTCTGGACGATTGTTCTTCTCATCGTCCTTACGGTTTATATCTTACATCTAAAAACCAGCCTTTAACCCTTCCCGGAGTTAAAGAAAGATGGAAATTTATTGAACCAACATTAAAGAAAGCACCGTTTTTAAAATTGGTTCCTATGCTCGGTAGCTTAGGTTGTCCATACACCTGCAGCTTTTGTATTGACTCAACGGTTGCGTACCAACCCTTAAACTTCGGAATTATGAAAGAAGACTTAAAGTTTTTACTTACTAAATTCAAACGTCCGGTTGTAGGTTGGCACGATCCGAATTTTGGAGTGCGCTTCAATGAATATATGGATGCAATCGAGGAAGTCGTTCCCGAAAACAGTATAGACTTCATTGCCGAGAGCAGCTTATCAATATTAACCGAGCCTCACGTTAAACGTCTCGGGCGTAATGGCTTCAAAGCGATGCTGCCGGGAATTGAATCATGGTTCGATCTTGGAAATAAATCAAAGACGGGGAGCATAACAGGAATGGATAAAGTAAAACTTATATCCGATCAGATTAATATGATTCTTCGTTACATTCCTTATGTTCAAACAAATTTTGTTTTAGGACTCGATGCAGACAAAGGCGAAGAACCGTTCGAGCTTACAAAGAAATTTGTAGATCTGACACCGGGCGCATTCCCCGGTTACTCACTCTTATCTGCATTTGGGCAGGCAGCCCCGCTTAATCTTGAATACCAGGAACTGAACAGGGTAATACCTTTCCCGTTTCATTTCCTGGATAATAATCATTCGATGAATGTAACACCTTTAAATTATTCGTGGACAGAATTTTATTCTCACGTTATAAGTCTCGGCGAACATACATTTGCCTGGAGCGCAATCATAAAAAGGCTGATAGCTACAAAAGCGTTCATACCACGATGGATGAATGTTGTACGTGCGATATCTGAAGAAGGATTCGGCAGAGTAGCATTCAATAAAGAAATACTCAAGCAGCTTAACTCGGATGTAAAATTCCGCGATTACTTTGAACAGGAAACAACAGAGCTTCCTCTATTCTATACAAATATAATAAAGAAAGAACTTGGTCCGTTATGGGAATGGCTTCCAGAAGGAGCGATATATCATGATCAGAATGCATACCTGAAAGCTGAAGAAGAACGGATTGCTGTTTAATGATATTTTCAATCATCATCAGAAAAGACACATGAACATACTTTTAGCTTATCCAATGTATCCTGATACCTTCTGGAGTTTTAAGCACGCCTTGAAATTCGTTTCGAAGAAAGCAAGCTTTCCACCCTTAGGATTACTAACAGTTGCTTCTATGCTTCCGGCAGATTGGAATAAAAAATTAATCGACCTGAATGCAACCAGGTTGGAAGATGAAGATATTTTTTGGGCAGATTATGTTTTCATCAGCGCAATGTCAATTCAAAGTGATTCCGCCGATGAAATAATACAAAGATGCAAAAAGTTAAACACAAAAATTGTAGCCGGCGGACCGTTATTTACAAGCAGTTCAGAATATTACAATGACGTCGATCATCTGATTCTTAATGAAGCAGAGATCACTCTTCCACAATTTTTAACAGATCTTGAAAAGGGAAAAACTAAACAAAAGTACACTTCAGAGAACTGGGCAGATATTGAAACTACACCTTTACCTCTTTGGGGAATATTAACGATGAATAATTATACTTCTATGAATCTTCAGTATTCAAGAGGTTGCCCTTATGATTGTGACTTTTGCGATATAACGGTTCTTTATGGAAGAAAACCACGCACAAAAACCAAAGAACAGATAATAGCCGAATTAGATATCTTGTATTATTCTGGCTGGCGAGGTCCTGTATTTTTTGTCGATGATAATTTTATTGGCAATAAAGTAAAACTGAAAAAGGAAATTCTTCCTGCAATAGCCGGTTGGATGGAGAAAAGAAAAAATCCCTTTTACCTGAATACGGAAGCATCAATTAATCTTGCCGATGATGAACAACTTATGCAATTGATGGTGAAGGCAGGATTTGAAGCTGTGTTTATCGGAATTGAATCTCCGAATGAGGAGAGCCTGGTTGAGTGTAACAAAACCCAGAACAGTAACCGTGATCTTATTTCAAGTGTAAAGAAAATTCAGCGAGCCGGATTGGAAGTACAAGGGGGATTTATTGTAGGATTTGATAATGATCCGCCTTCAATTTTTGAAAAGCTTACCAGCTTTATACAGGAAAGCGGAATAGTAACAGCAATGGTTGGTTTATTAAACGCACCGAAAGGTACAAGGCTTCAGAAAAGATTGGAAGATGAAGGAAGAATGCTTAAAGATTTCAACGGCAATAACACCGATTTTTCAATGAACTTTATTCCGCGGATGGATTTAAAAATACTTCTCGATGGATATCAGAAAATCCTGAATAAAATTTACTCACCCAAATATTATTATGAACGGGTTATAAAGTTCCTGAAAGATTTTGAGCCAAAGAAGAAAAAAGTATTCCATCTTAATCCTAATTATATACTTGCTCTATTTAAATCTATAGTTAAGTTAGGAATAATAGGTGAGGAAAGATTATACTACTGGAAATTATTTTTCTGGTCTCTCTTTAAAAAACCACAACTTTTTTCTTTGGCAATATTGTTTACGATTTATGGTTTTCATTTCAGAAAAATATCCGGTAGTTCCTGTTGAAGTGTTCGACACCTGAACTTTTTTAAGGTTAACACTTATTTCCCCTCGATGCGGAAGAAATATTTACGACTCTCTGGGGAGATTTAATTAGGTACGCACAACCATTATAAAAAAACAGTTCAATTTAGTTCACCCTACTATTATTTTTATTTACTGCTACAAGCGATGCTACATCGGAGAAAGCGAATGCAGTTACAAATACTAATTCATTCTTTACCGCTAATAACAATTATTTACAGCCAATAGGATTAAGTCCTTTTTCATCCCTTTGCCCGATTGAACAATTTTCAATTTCTGTATATCATACTGGTGTATTCAGAAAACTATTATGCTTAATATTTAATAAGCGTTTCCGACTTACGGGATATTAAGCCTATAAATGTTTTCAAACTATCTAAAAGGAGCATTATGAAAAACAGATATTTCATCTTACCGGCTATCCTGCTGATAGCAGGATCTCTATTAACCGGTTGTAATAACAACCGAGAAAAAACCACTGAAGATGCTTCGGAAAGTATTGAACAAGCAAACCAGAATTTAAAAGATACGCAAGCTCAATATGAAAGAGAATGGAAG
>JAJDNK010000192.1 GCA_022340715.1 bacterium BMS3Abin03
GCAGGCTTCCTTGAATCGTTTGTAACAAGACACACGGAAATGCCTGTCGCGTTAAGCTTATTTATAATTCTTACTTCTGCTGCTTTTGTCTTGTGGTATTTTATTTTTTATCCAGGAAAACTTATAAAAAAGATGGGTGAACAAAATGGAAATCAACAAAATTGAACTTCGTAAAGTTCGTGATTTCGGTGCTCTTATTGGCATTACATTCGAATTCTTAAGACAGAATTTTAAACTACTTTTTAAATCCTGTTTTTACTTTGCCGGTCCTTTTATACTGCTTGCTGGAGTTTTTATGGGATTATATCAATCGTCTGCCCTTAATTTCAGAAATATGTCAGGTTTGCAGGGATTAGGTATCAATTTATTAGCTTACATGCTTTTCGTAATTCTTGCTGTAATAATGCTTTATGCTGTGATTTATTCATTTATTCTTCTATATATGGAAAGAGGTCCTGGCAATTTTGATGTTAACGATGTTTGGCAAAAAACAAAAAGTAATTACTGGAAAATTTTTCTTACAGGTATTGGATATTCATTTTTCGTGTTAATCGCTACACTGTTTTTTATAATTCCGGGAATTTACCTGGGTATTACATTAAGTTTAATTTTTATGGTAAGATTAAGCGAGGGGATAGGATTTTTTGCAGCTTTCGATCGTTGTTTAAAACTTATTTCTAAAAACTGGTGGTTTACCTTCGGATTTATTCTTGTGATGGGTTTGATCCAGGGATTTATAGGTTTCATTTTCTATATTCCTAATTATATAGCAATGTTTGCTTTGACTTTATCGGGACTTAATAATCCTAATCAAAATTCACCATCTCATATAATATTTATAATAACATCTATAATTTCATCATTCAACTTTTTACTGACTGCTATAAGTGTTGTTGGCATATCATTTCATTATTATAACTTAGTCGAGAGAAAAGAAGCACCCTCACTTTTAGAAAAGATAGAAACAATTCAGTAGTATGATGAATAAATTCAGTTTTATTTCGGGATTTTTTTTACTACTGATTTTAATCAGTCAGCAAAATGTATTTGCTCAGTATCGTGCTTATAGTCCGGCAGAAAGAATCGTTGAGCAACCTAAGGTTTTTGAACCTGATACATTTAAAGTGGAATTACGTCTCCCGTCTCAAAACATCCTTGATAAATACAAGAACAACAAAACATTTGATTACAGTCCAAATCCCGAAACAGCCGAAAGCTTTTGGGATAAGATAATTAACTGGATAAACAGACAGCTATTCGGATTACAAACATCGAAGGCTTATGCAGATACCATAGATTATCTGTTATACGGATTAATGATTGCTGCATTGATTGTTATAATCATTGGATTGTTCAAATCAGAAATAAGAGGATTTTTCTACGGTGCGCAAAAGCAACAAAAGATCAGGTTTGCTGAGTATCAGGAAGATATTAATAAAATAAATTTTAATGAGCTAATCTCTCAGGCTGTGGAAAATAAGGAATACAAAATTGCCATTCGTTATTTGTTTCTAAAATCTCTAAAAATATTATCTGATAAAAACATTATCGATCTGCAGATAAATAAAACAAATCACGATTATATATCTGAAATAAAGGAGAATACAATTGCAGATATCTTTTCACAAGCTGCATTTAATTATGAACTGGCCTGGTACGGTAATTTTCCTATAAATGAAGGACAGTATAAATCTTCTGCCAAAATCTTCGATAATCTCTACAATCTGGCAGAGGAATAATGAAAAGAAAAGAAATAAAATTTTTCATTCCTTTAGCTTTGATAATAATCATTTTGATTATTATCAGATTATCAGAACCTGAAGAAATTGACTGGTCGTATAACTTTACTAAAAGCGGAACAACTCCTTATGGTGGATATATTATTCATGATATTCTTCCGGATCTTTTTCCGGATTCTGAAATTATAAATCGCGAAGTCCCAATCTATAATGTTTTGAAGAACCAGTACTTTTACAAGACAAATTATATTTTTATCAATTCTTATTTCGCGCCTGATGAATTAGACATTCAGTATTTAATGTTTTATGTCAGTGAAGGAAACAATGTTTTCATTTCTGCATTCAATATAGGTGGAAAGTTAGCGGATTCACTTAACATTAATACTTACGGAAATATTTTCAGTGATGATACCTTAAGTGTTTCCTTAGCTGATTCTGTATTTTTATCGGATAAAGAGTATTCACACAGAAAAGGAAATTTCAGCAGCTACTTTTCCAAGTTCGATACCTCAAATACTCAGGTACTCGGCAAAAACCAGGATGGTAATGTTAATTTTATTAGAATAAAACATGGAGACGGAAACTTTTTTCTTAACACTGTTCCACTAGCTTTTTCGAATTATCATCTCCTGAATGAAGATAATTCCGATTATGTTTTTCGTACTTTATCCTGTTTACCTGTTCAGGGAACAATATGGGATGATTATTACAAAGCCGGAAACAGATTCAGTTCAACCCCTTTACGCTTTATAGTTTCACAAGATGCTCTTAGCTGGGCTTATTACGTGGGTTTGGTATCAGTCATCTTGTTTATAATTTTTTATGGCAGAAGAAAACAAAGAATCATACCTGTTATTCCTCCTTTGAATAATTCAACTCTGGAATTTGTACGTACAGTAGGCAATGTTTATTACCAGCAAAAAGGACATAAAAACATTGCTGAGAAAAAAATAACTTATTTTATGGATTATCTTCGAAACAGGTATTTTATCAAGGCTGTTACTTTCGATAATGAAATATTGAAAAAGATTTCGGAAAAGACTTCATACCCAATCAAAAAACTAAATAATATTTTTTCTTTGATTGAACAGATAAAAAGCAGTAAAATTATAACTGAAGCTGAACTCGTTAAAATAAATTCACAAATCGAAAAATTTTATGAAAGAACAAGGTGATATGGAAGAAAATCAACCTGAAATGCGAACTGAA
Organism: bacterium BMS3Abin03; assembly: GCA_022340715.1. Taxonomy (GTDB): domain Bacteria; phylum Bacteroidota; class Ignavibacteria; order Ignavibacteriales; family Ignavibacteriaceae; genus BMS3ABIN03. Next base: position 2,949 of record JAJDNK010000192.1, read on the forward strand.
CTATCAGAATTAAATCAATCAATTGATAAAGTTAAGGATGAGATCAGGAAAATCATTGTCGGACAGGACAAAGTTATCAGCCTGCTTCTCGCAGCAATTCTAGCTGATGGTCACGTCCTGATTGAAGGTGTTCCGGGAATTGCAAAAACACTGATTGCAAAATTACTCGCAAGGACTATCTCGGCCGGATTTTCCAGGATACAATTTACTCCTGATCTTATGCCTTCTGATATTCTTGGTACATCAGTGTTTAATATGAAGAATTCGAACTTTGAATTTAACCGGGGACCGATTTTTTCCAACATAATCCTCATCGATGAGATAAATCGTGCACCTGCAAAGACTCAGTCCGCTTTGTTTGAGGTAATGGAAGAAAGACAGGTAACGATAGATGGCAAATCTTATAAAATGGAATTTCCATTCACGGTATTTGCAACTCAAAATCCAATTGAACACGAGGGAACTTACAAATTACCTGAAGCCCAATTAGACAGATTTCTTTTCAAAGTTGAAATGAATTATCCTTCGCTTGATGAAGAATTGAAAATTCTTCTTGACCTGCATAAAAGAAAAGATGTAAATGATATTAATATTATCGATCCTGTTTTTAGTAAAGAACTATTACAAAAATTAAGAGAACAGGTTAGATCTGTTCACATAGATGAGAAAGTTGCATCATACATCGCACAGATTGTAAACAGTACAAGAAACAATAACGATCTTTATCTCGGCGGGTCACCAAGGGCTTCTATTTCTATCATGATAGCTGCTAAATCCTTTGCTGCAATGAATGGAAGAAACTTTGTCACTCCGGATGATATAAGAGAAGCAGTAATTCCTGCACTACGACATAGAATTCTTCTAACACCTGAAAAGGAGATGGAAGGAAAAACACCGGACGAAATTATAAAATTGATAATCGACAGGGTAGAGGTTCCCCGGTAGTGAAGCTGATAAAGTCTTTTTATTTATCTCCTCTATTCTTTCTGCTTGTCGCGGCAACTATATTATTGTTTATTATCTCTTACCTTGTTCCGCATATTTTAATTATTTCAAAGCTTGTTCTGCTTTCCATTGTTGTGTTTACAATTTTTGATGCAATAATATTATACGCAAATAGACAGGGGATTTATGCATACCGGGAATCTCCAAACAAGTTATCAAACGGAGATGATAATGAGATTAAAATATTTCTTACAAATAGCTATTCTTTTGGAGTAAATGTAATTATAATCGATGAGCTTCCTTTTGAATTGCAGATCAGAGATAATTCATTTAGTTCTGTTTTGAAACCGGG
>JAJDNK010000207.1 GCA_022340715.1 bacterium BMS3Abin03
TGAAGAGCGAGTTCACCGCTGTTGTTATAGGTTTTCTCAGTAGCAGCATCGCTAAGTCTCCAGGCGATTGTCATAAGGATGCCGCCGATGATGATAGAACCGAGAATGTCGATGATAGTAGTAAAACCCACAATATTGTCCTATCTAAAATGCCAGTAACTGTAAACCGAAGCAAATTTTAAAGTATCACTAATTAATGAACTTGTGATTGTAACAGTCATTTTCTTGTGCCAGGTTTTTTCTGTAGTATATCCATCAAGGTTAGTTGGGTCAACATAATTAACGGTGCATGCTATCTTAAAATCGATAGAGTTTACAGTATCCAGTTTTGTATATCCGTTGTAATCATCAAAATCATTATATGTTTCTGGAGTCTCGGTGGAATTTGGACCAAGACCTGAAGGTGATGTAAGTTCACTCAAATCCAAAACTGCGTCTTCTGCAGAGGCAGCATCAAATGCCTTCTTACTTGCTTCTTCTATTAATGAAGTCGCTATTGAAGTGGCTAATACTCCGAGCTTGGAGTCCTGAAGAATTCCATCTGTTATTAAAATGCTGTTATTAACTCTTAATACAGTAAGAGATAACAACAACAAAGCACCAATACTAAAGAGAGATTGTCCTGTATTCATTTGTTTAAGTGCACCCAAATTATTTATGTGGTATTCTTGATGGCGCAACATTCGTGCTATAAGAAAACAATAGAGTTTTTTGAGTTTTTGGAAGAGTGCGGCTAATGCTGAAGGTAGTGACTGTCGTGACACGACAGATTTTGTGTAGAATGAAATTGTTCTACTGATTTATGATGCTTGAGGAGTTTTGCTCCCTAACTACTCCCACCAGCTGAGAATTTCAAATCTGGAAGACTTTAGATTGACTTGTGCATTTGTAATTGCTTGGCTGCTATAGTAAAATGCAGAATTACCTGTGGATTGTATATCAACATTTTGTCCGACTAAAATAGCTGACCCATATATACCCCCATTACCGACAATTTGAGTTTCTATAGAAGATTGACCATACACAATTACAATCCCGTAATATTTAAAATCGCCACTCATGGTAAGATCACCATTAATTACCATAATACCTGCTCCAGACGCAGTTCCTGATAGATGAACATCACCATTTACATAGGTAATTTTTGGTTCGGCAAATGTACCTAACACGGTTCCAGTTGAATAATTTCCTGTTGGTAAAGTATAATCGGCAGCAAAAATTAAATTTTGAGTTACTTCTTCCCAATTTGTTACATCTGTTGTAGTTCTAACACTAGGTGGTCCTCCAGTTCCTTTAATATCTTCACTTATCTTTGATTTTAAATCATTGACTACATAGGCACTATCACCGGGATCATCAACTGCTATACCGGGTAAAGGTGGATTTGGACCTGGTGAATCATCTATATTTCTATCATTTCCATCAATGTCCATATTGCCGTTCAGTTTTAGACTAAGATTATCAGATGAGACATACATTGCTCCATGAATAGGAGGAACAGTCGCAGGGTCTCTTTTTGCAGTGACTATAGACTGATGAGTTGTATTACCAAAATGTCCTGTAGAAGTAATTGTGATTGAGGAATCAGGACCTACAATGGATATATCGTAAGATCCATTCATCAGACTTATATCTTTAAAGGTTCCTGTTAGACTTTTATTTCTCCGGAGTTTCTCAAGATATGTTTCTATTCCTGAAGTACCTATTAACCTGGCCTGGGTTAATTCATAATAATCTATTGTTGTTTTTAATCCTTCTTTTGAATTTGCATTTAACTTAAGAATCAGGTATGCCGTAATTAATGAAACCCCTAGTATAATGATAATAATTCCTCTGCCCATTTATAAATTCCTCGGATTAATTGTCATTTCCCAGTAAGTAAAAATATAATCGTCCTGTACCGGTTCAATTGATTTTATCCATAATTCGGCATGAATATATTTAATTTCTGATAATGTTGTTGTCTCTGCACCCATTCCATCCAGGTAAGAAAATTTTAGTTTGGTAAGACCAAGTGAAGGTCCTTTTGATGTATCATTATTTACAATTCTGTAGAGGATTACATCTTCTGGATTGGTAGTGGAAGATACATCTGAGGTATTACTGATGGTATATGTAATCTGATCTATAGATCCATTCTTATCGATATCTGAATAGAAAGAAATTTTTTCAGAATCTGCAACCGTAACTGCTGTACTATCATATCCATAGCCGATTTTTCTTAAGTCGTAATTAAGAATTTCTGCTAATGTTTTTGCATTTTGTTGTAATTGTAATTCTGAATCGGATGCAAAACTTGTATTGCTCTGAAAAATGTTAAAGTTAATTAACATTGAAACTATGAGTCCTCCAATAATAGTTGAACCCATTATGTCTAAAAGTACATTCATTTATTTCAGTGTTATTATTTGTGATAATTGAACCGAATGTCTTAGGTAGGGACTTGAAACAGTTATAATAACCTTCTTATAAAAAGTTTGTGTCCAGACAATATTATCGGGATTATCCCCATCAACGTAATATACCTTGCAAGTAACTTGGTAATTTTCAGCATGTGGTGCAGATACTGTCTTGTTAAAGTCGTTAAAATCATCTACATCATTAAAATTTGGATAAATCTCATCGGATCTATGTCCAAGACTATAAGCGCTGGTTAAACTTGCGGTATTTGTTGTTGGGAATTCTACTGTGGCAGCATCGAATGCTTTCTGTCTTATTTCTTCAATTAAATCATCGGCAAGAGAAAAAGCGGTTAAGTAAACTTTATTTTCTATTTCAACAGTGGTATTATTAAGAAGGGATGAATTGAAATTTAATGATACCAATGAAAATACTATTAATGCACCAATACTGATTAACGATTCACCTGTGTTCACTTATGACTCTCATAATTGTGAAATTTTTTGTTAATGCATACAGCAAAAAATCTGCCGGTTAAATTGACGGATTTTCGAAAATAATTTCTGGAAGTAGTAAATTTTTCTAATTTAGATGTAATTATTGCACAATAAGAATTATAAATTGTTGTTTATTACCATGGGAATGGCATGTTTTGAGAAACATTATTGATGGGATATACTTGCCTTGTCTCTTATTGTCTTCAATCTTCTTTGCAGGGTTCTTTCACTGACACCTAAAACGGGTGCAGCTTTCTGAACACTGTTACCCATCATTTTCATAACATACAAAATGTGGTTTTCGAGTGCATCATCAAGAGTTGTTAGTTTTCTCGATTCATATTTGTTCTCCACCGGTGTGTGAAGTGCGGGTGGAAGATCAATATAATCTATGTATTGGTTATTAGAGGTTTTTGCGACTGCATTTAAAATAATATTTTCAAGTTCTCTTACGTTTCCCGGAAAATCATAATTTCGCAAATCATTAATAACATCTTCTGAAAAGCCGAGTATGTTCCTGTTATAAGTTCTGTTCCCGATTTCTAGGAAATAATCTGAAAGTATTAAAATATCATCACCGCGTTTTCTTAATGGCGGAATATAAATATAACCCCGGTTCAGCCGATAATAAAGATCAGCACGGAATTCTTTATTTTGAACCGCTTCCAACAAATTTCTATTTGATGCAGAAATAATTCTGATATCCAGCTTGATTGGTTTCGGATCCCCGATTCTTGATATCTCATTATACTGGATGGTTCTTAAAAGTTTTCCCTGAAGTTCAAGAGGAAGTTCACCAATCTCATCTAAGAAAATAGTTCCGCCTTTTGCGGTGGCAAAGTATCCTTCCTTATCTTCAGATGCCCCGGTAAAAGTGCCTTTTTTATGACCAAAAAGTTCACTTTCAAAGAGACTCGATGAAATAGAAGCCAGATTTACAGGAACGAATGGTCCATTTCGGCGCGGTGAAAGATCGTGGATTTTCTTAGCCAATAAATCTTTCCCGGTACCGGTTTCACCTGCTATTAAAATTGTATCATTCGTTGGTGCAAATATCTCAACAAGTTCAAAAACTTTGAACATAAGAGGTGAATCAGTTATGATATCAGAAAAAATCCGTTTTTCAGGATTCTCTTCAGTTAGAACCTTTCTTAAAGTATCGCGTTCGGTTTCTAGTAGCCTGTTTCCTATAGCTCTTTTTAGTGTAAGGAGTAGTCTTTCTGCATCCGGTGGTTTTGTAATAAAATCATAGGCTCCTAACTTAATAGCTTTCAATGCCAGATCGACTTCATTTACTGCAGTTACAATGATGACAGGGATCCTGGGATATTGAGCGTAGATATTTTCAAGCAGATCAAGCCCGTTCATTTCAGGCATATAAATATCGAGAAGGATAACATCCACATTTTGTTTCTCAAGAAGAGGCATAACTTCCAGAGGATTACTCTTTGTTAAAATATTCTGATACCCTTCCTGTTTTAGTAATCCTTCTGCCAGTTCAAGATATGATGACTCATCATCAACAATAAGCACTGTGCTGTTTAACATTTACCCTCTCAGTTAAAATTTATTTACAAAAATAATCAATAATTATCTATAAAATTATATATAAGTAATATAATTGCACACTAATAGTGCCAAAAAGAATAATTCACGACTTTTTGTTATTTTGAATTATTGCAATAATAATTTTAAATAAAATTAAGGAATGTAAAAATGACAGCGAATTATGATATGATTCAGAAAATTTATGATGAATTCAGGGATAAGCTTGATAGCGCAAGAAAAATATTAAACAGACCAATGACTTATGCTGAAAAAGTCCTTTACACGCATCTTTGGGAACCGGCTAAGAAAGAATATATAAAAGGAAAGGATTATGTAGAACTCGCCCCGGACAGAGTAGCAATGCAGGATGCCACAGCACAAATGGCATTACTCCAGTTTATGTCTGCCGGCAGAAAATCTGTCGCAGTTCCTTCAACAGTACATTGTGATCATTTAATCCAGGCGCAGGTTGGTGCTAAAGAAGATTTGATAAGAGCTACAGAAGAAAACAAAGAGGTGTATGATTTCCTGCAAAGCACTTCAAAAAAATATGGAGTCGGCTTCTGGAAACCCGGTGCTGGAATAATTCACCAGGTAGTTCTTGAAAATTATGCATTCCCGAGTGGAATGATGATCGGTACTGATTCCCACACTCCTAATGCAGGTGGATTAGGAATGATCGCAATTGGAGTTGGTGGCGCCGACGCAGTAGATGTAATGTCTGGAATGCCATGGGAATTAAAATGGCCGAAAGTTATCGGTGTTAAATTAACCGGTAAAATGAATGGCTGGACTTCTGCAAAAGATGTAATTTTAAAGTTATCGGGTATTTTAACAGTTAAGGGAGGTACCGGTGCAATAGTAGAATATTTCGGTGAGGGAACAACATCAATTTCATGTACAGGAAAAGGAACGATTTGTAATATGGGTGCGGAAATCGGTGCAACAGCTTCTGTATTTCCTTTCGATGAAAGAATGTCTTCTTACTTAAGAATTACTCGGCGGGCTGATGTATCCGCACTTTCTGAAGGTTTAGCAGATGAATTATCCGCAGATAAACAGGTAATTGACAATCCCGAAAAATTTTATGATCAGGTTATTGAAATTGATCTTGATGAACTTGAACCTCATCTTAACGGACCTTTTACACCGGATAAAGCGTGGGCAATATCAGAAATGAAGCAAGCAATCAAAGAAAATGATTATCCTGATAAAATAAGTGTTGCGCTTATTGGTAGCTGCACAAATTCCAGCTACGAGGACATAGATCGTTCTGCAAGCATAGCAAAGGAAGCAAAAGAAAAGGGTTTAAAGACTAAATCACAATTTACGATTACACCGGGTTCAGAACAGGTAAGAGCAACAATTGAAAGAGATGGACAATTAAAGGCACTAACTGATATTGGAGGATTAATTCTGGCAAATGCTTGCGGACCTTGTATTGGGATGTGGAAGAGAATGGATATTAAAACGGGTGAAAGAAATACAATTGTGACCTCCTTTAACAGGAATTTTGCTAAAAGAAATGACGGCAATCCGGAAACTTTAGCATTTGTTGCAAGTCCTGAGCTAACTACGGCATTGGCCATTGCAGGGAGTTTATCTTTCAATCCGATAACCGATACACTGGTTAATGAAAAAGGTGAAAAGGTAAAACTTGATCCTCCGGTAGGTGAAGAACTTCCTCAAAAAGGATTCGATGAAGGTAGCAGCGGATTTGTTGCACCAGCTAAAAATGGCTCGGATGTAGAAGTAATTGTAGATAAGAATAGTGAAAGATTACAATTACTGGAACCTTTCGAACCATGGGATGGAAAAGATTTTAAAGATCTTGCAGTTTTGTTAAAAGCAAAGGGTAAATGTACAACAGATCATATTTCAATGGCTGGACCATGGTTAAGATTCCGGGGGCATCTCGATAACATTTCAAATAATATGTTCATCGGAGCAATAAACTATTTTACAGGAGATGCTGGTAAGACAAAGAATATTTTTACAGGTGACTATAAGCCTGTACCCGAGGTTGCACGTGCTTACAAGAGACACGGACATGGCTGGATTGTTATCGGTGATGAAAATTACGGTGAAGGATCAAGCCGTGAACACGCAGCAATGGAGCCGAGATTTCTTGGTGGTAAGGCGATCATTGTAAGATCTTTTGCCAGAATTCACGAAACCAATTTAAAGAAGCAGGGAATGTTACCTTTAACTTTCGCAGATCCTGCAGATTATGATAAAATCCTGGAAGATGATAAAGTTGATATTACAGGATTGGATAAATTATCTCCCGGAAATAAAGTAAAAATGATTGTGAAACATAAAGACGGTAGCTCCGATGAGGTATTGCTCAACCACACGATGAACGAAGCACAGATCAAATGGTTTAAAGCAGGAAGTGCTTTAAACCTGATCGCAAAGAGTCAATAAAGAGAGCCTGCTGCTACTTTAGTAGCAGCATTTTCTTTGATTGATTAAACTTCCCGGCTTTTATAGAATAAATGTATGTGCCGCTCGCAACCGGTTCACCAAAATTATTCTTTCCGTTCCATGTAATTTCGTACGTTCCTTTTTCCTGGTAATCATTAACAAGTTCCGCTACTTTCTTCCCATTTATATCGTAAATGATTATCGAAACGTTTCTTCCTTCGGGTAGGGCGTATTTAAATTTTGTAGTGGGATTAAAAGGATTAGGATAATTTTGGGAAAATTCAAAATTCTTTGGAACCAGATTACTTATTTGATGCACACCTGTTACTGTGTTAACGATTGCTCGCATTAATAGAGTAATTGGAAAGTAAGAGCTTTCATCAAGATGAATCCATTGCTGGTTGGTTTCGTCCCACTCCCAGGCTCTTCCATTAATATTTAAAGTATCTGCTCCTATTAATGGTTGATTAGTTCCATCGTAAAAAATTCCCACATAAAAGTTACCATCAACTGTAATGTTTAATGGACCCATTGACATAGGAAACCAATAATTCTCATAACCAGACGAAGGTGCTATAGTACTACTATTAAACAATAAATTACCAGGCTTGTTTCCATTGTCCCCATAGATTTTTACTTTAAAACTTCCATCACCTCCCGAATTGTCACCACTATAATAAAATTCAACAGTCATTAATTTTCCACTTCCTATTGTTGTCAAACGATTAACAATTCCCCAATCTGCTTCGGATTCATAAACTGCTGTTTCCGGATTTCCATCATCATAAGTTAATTCATTCGTCCTGGTAATGTTGGATGTTATACCCACATTATCAAAAGCCGAAGCAACGGAATTATATTCAGTTCCTCCAGCTCCGTATAAATCTGCAGTTGCTTGTAATGTTGCATTTCGTGCATCAATGAATAGAGATTTAGGCGTTAAATAATGAACAAGAGTTCTGTAATAAATTTGTTCTGCTTTTGCCCGTCCTATCTGGTTAGCAACTAAGTAAGCGGCTTTATTAGGAATACCACTGTTTACATGAACACCACCCCAATCCCATTCTTCGGTATAAGGCCAATATAAATATTCGTTCATATCTGCCGGTTGCCAGCCCGGATCACCGTATGTGGAACCACCCTGATGTGGATCCGACATATCTCTTAGAGCATCTCCATTGATTGAAGGAGTATAAATATCTTCCCCGATTTTCCAATCATCGTTATCTGCCATTGCAGCCATTATATCTGAATAAGATTCGTTTAAAGCACCGGACTGTCCTTGATATTCCAAACCTGCAGTAGATTGGGTAATACCATGTGTTATTTCATGAACTATTACGTCATAGGCTCC
>JAJDNK010000214.1 GCA_022340715.1 bacterium BMS3Abin03
ACTATATTTGGAAGAAACTACGATCGGTGGCCGATATTTAATATTGCAGATGCTTCCGTAACTATAGGAGTCTTGATTTTAATATTGTTTTACAAGCGAAGTAAAGATGATGAAAAAACTGAAGTTGAAGCAGCAACTGAAAATGGTAGTACAGAATCAGATGTTATAAATGATGCCATTCCTGAAACAGCATCCGGTGAAGACTTAACAAACACCAACGAAGATGTCCCGAATAATAAAGGAAAAGAAATATCGTTTTGAAGTTCCTGAGGGAAAGCAAAAAGAACGAATAGATACCTTTCTCACAAACGCAATTGAAAACGCAACCCGCTCAAAAGTACAAAAATTAATAGATGCCGATCTTGTTACCGTAAACGGTAAAATAGTAAAAGCAAATTACCAGGTAAAACCTCTCGATATAATTGAAGCAGTTCAACCGATTTCACCTCGTCCTGAAGATGTTGAACCGGAAAATATTCCGCTTGATATAGTTTATGAAGATGAATACCTGATTGTTGTAAATAAACCGGCAGGAATGGTTGCTCATCCGGCTTATGCAAATTACACGGGTACTCTCGTAAATGCTTTGCTACATCATTCAAAAAATCTGAGCAACATTAATGAACCGGGAAGACCGGGAATTGTACACAGGCTCGATAAGGATACGAGCGGGCTACTTGTTGTTGCAAAGGATGATTTCACACATGCAAAGCTGGCGGAACAATTTTCAAAACATTCTGCCGAAAGAGAATATCACGCTGTTTGCTGGGGTAAGTTCGATAAAGATGAAGGAAAAATTGAAACTTTTATCACGCGTAGTAAAAAAGACCGCAAGGTTTTTATTGTTAGTGAATCCGAAGGGAAAAAAGCAATAACTCATTATAAAGTTAAAGAAGAATTTGAATTTACAACCTATGTAATGCTGAATCTGGAAACCGGTCGTACGCACCAGATACGCGTTCATCTTTCAAGTATCGGGAAACCCGTGTTTGGTGATCTTGCTTACGGAGGAAGAGTTGTAAGATACGGGTCTTCACTTCCCAAAATAAAAAGCAGGATTCAAAACTTGCTTGAGCTTATGCCACGGCAGGCGCTTCACGCAAAAACACTCGGCTTCGTCCATCCACATAAAAAAGAATTTATGAAATTCGATTCCGATCTTCCTGGTGATATGAAAAGGTTAATCTCCAAATTAAAGTGATTAATTATAAGTTGTCATTCTGGCAATTCGGTAAAGCCGGAAAGTCCAGAATCTAAGTCCGATTCCCGACGCACTTCGCTTGCAGGAATGAATTTCCGAGAGTAAAGCAGTAGCTTATTGGTATAGTCATTCCAGCTTGTCTGGAATCCGACTATACACATCAGTCTGATACTCGATTCTCATCCTTCTTGGGTTTAGGAGAATGACCGCACACTTTTAATGTATTTTTAAATAAGCCTCTTTAAAAACGCAAAGCGTAATTGTTTTTATATTTGTAACGAAAATATCGAGGAAAAATCTAAAATGCTCAAAATCTATAACACACTTACAAAGCAAAAAGAAGAATTTAAACCTATCGATCCACCGAACGTAAGCATGTATGTTTGCGGACCAACTGTTTATGATTTCTTTCACATAGGCAATGCACGTTCGTTTATAAGCTCGGATATCATTAGAAAGTACTTAGAATATAAAGGTTACAATGTAAAATTTGTGATGAACCTGACCGATGTAGATGATAAAATTATAAAGAAATCCATTGAGGAAAAAACAGGTACAGAACAGGTCGCAGAAAAATATATAGGTGCTTTTTTCCAGGATATCGGAAAATTAACAGTTGCTAAGGCAGATATTTACCCGAAAGCAACTGGACATATGCAGGATATAATCGATATGATTAAAGAACTGGAACAGAAAGGTTTTGCCTATAACGTTGACGGAAATGTTTTTTACGATGTTGCGAAGTTCAAAGGATATGGAAAGCTGAGTGGGAAGAAAATAGATGAGCTTGAAGCAGGTGCAAGAATAGAAAAAAACGAAGAGAAGAAAAACCCGCTCGATTTTTCATTGTGGAAAAAAGCAAAAGAAGGTGAACCTTACTGGGATAGTCCCTGGGGAAAAGGCAGACCCGGCTGGCATATCGAATGCTCGGTTATGAGCAGCAAACATCTGGGAAAAACATTTGATATTCACGCAGGCGGCAATGACCTTATTTTTCCTCATCACGAAAATGAAATTGCACAGAGTGAAGCTGCAAACGAACAGCCATTTGTAAAATACTGGCTGCACTTTGGTTTTCTGAATATAGACAATACAAAGATGTCGAAGTCGCTCGGTAACTTTTTTACAGCACGTGATATATTAACGAAATATTCTGCTGAAGCAATCCGTTTGTTTTTTGCACAGGCTTATTACAGGGGACCCCTTAATTTCAACGATGAACTTTTAGCTGCTGCAGAAAAAGGATTGGAAAAACTGGGAAACCTTACCGATACAATAAACCAGGAATTATCTAAAAACATAACAGAAGGCGTAACACCGGAATTAGATATCAAGCAGTTTGAAGATAAAATCATTGCGGCAATGGATGACGATTTTAATACTGCGCAGGCAATTGCGGTTATTTTTGATTTTACAAAAGAGGTTAACCGTATTATTGCCAAGTCCGCTTCCGGCGGAGAAAATATAAATGCAGAATTTTATAAAAATGTAAAGGCTTTTCTTGAAAGAACAGCGGTCGGAATTTTCGGTATTATGAATTTTAATGCTGATGATAATTTATCAGGCGCTGGTATCGATGTTGAACATATTCAGCAAATGATAGATAAACGATTAGAAGCAAAAAATGAAAAGAATTACGCGCTTGCAGATAAAATCCGTGAAGAGCTAAAAGAGCTCGGTGTTGAGTTGAAAGACTCTAAAGAGGGAACGACGTTTAAGGTTGTGAAGTAGTAGCTACTCTTAAGTGAATGACAAAGAGCGGTAACAAAGAATAAAAAATAAATGAAGGAGCTAATAGTGGGAAGGTTTTGTACAAATTGTGGAGCGGAACTAAACATTGAACATAAATTCTGTACAGAGTGTGGGAGTAAGGTCATAATAAATCAAGAGACGGCTAAACTACAAGTAAATAATGCAGATGTTGAATTTTCAAACGATAGTAACATTGCTTTGAAAAATAAAATTTTTGATGTAGTAAATTTCGTTGGTGGTACAGTAATAACACTATTTGGATTTTTTAGTACTCGTGATGAGTATGGATTTTTCTCAGAAGATAGTACAGAATGGTATGGTATTTTATTTATTATAGTTGGCGTATCAATGATAGTTTTTGGTTTTGTAAGAAGAAATTGGTATAAAAAAGATGATAAATGATTTAAATCTAAATCCTTTCTTTGAGTTTGAGTATAAGAAATTTGAGGAACATGTTTTTCAAATAGATATCAGCTAATTTTATCAGTCCCCTTTCGTAAAAATATTCCCACACCGTGAAGTTAATTAGGAGCCAGTGATTTTTTATAAAAGGTTTTGTAATAATCACAGTTTGAAGATTAACATTTAAGAAATTCGTTGCTTCTGTTAAGCATTATTCATACCTTGCAAAGGTAAATAAACTCTGCCCCGGGGAGAGATTTTAGAGTTAATCACATCCTATATTTTGTCTGAAATTCTACTTCCTGAGGTTAGATTTAAAATAATAGCGGGAATCTCAGAGGAGAAGAAATGAAATTACATATCTATATCACAACAACATTTCTACTGCTGTATTTATAGATTAATATGATTTAATCTCAATGAGATTCTGTATTTCTAAACTTATTAAAATAACAGGAGGATGATAATATGTTAAATCGAGTTATAAATATGATGTCCTTTATTTTAATCTTTCTTGTATTTATAAGTTGTGGAGACAGTACAAATGAGCCAGAAAATGTGACTGATAATAACAATATATTACGACGTGATCGTCTTCCTACTATCGATGTATATGGCATAGTATATAAAGATTCTCATCCAGAGAAAGATGTTATAGTTAAATTATATAAAGGGGAAAATTTTTTAGATCAGACTACCACAGATAATATTGGATATTATCTTATTAATATATGTGGGTTAAGGCAAGGATCAGGTACATATACAGTTAAAACAACAAAATATTATAAAGGAGAGGAATGGTGTGATTCAGAAAGTTTTTATTGGAATGAACCTGAAGACGAAGATCCATTTGAAATTGATTTATATCTGGAATATTGTGAACAGAAATAATTATTATTCTCTGACTTAGATAAGATTGAGAATTTTTTGAATAATGGAATATTTTGTTTTTATTTCTATAGCTAAAAAGGAAATGAGTAAATGAAAAAGAAAATACTTTCGTTAAGTTTGCTAATCTGCCAGATTCTTTTTTCACAAACTTCAGAATGGATTAATTACACAAGTGGTGATGAGATCATGGCACTGGCGGAAGAGGGCGATTACCTTTGGGTAGGTACATTCGGTGGACTTGTAAAGCTGAACAAAATTAGTGGTGAAGGAGTTTTTTTTAGTCAATATAATTCCGGATTACCTGATAATCTTGTACGTGCAATAACAATTGACTCAGATGGAATAAAATGGATTGGAACCTGGGGAGGAGGCTTTGCAAAATTTGATGGAATTAACTGGATTGTCTATAACGACACAAATTCAGAATTACCTGATAATGAAGTTACTTCAATAGTGATTGATTCGAGCGGAAATAAATGGATATCGACCTACGGTGGCGGATTGGTTAAATTCGGTGGAACGAACTGGAGTGTCTATAACACTTCAAACTCAAACTTGCCAGGTGATTATCTTTGGTCATTAGCTTTTGATCATGAGGGAAGTTTGTGGATAGCAGGTGATGGTTTAACCAAATTTGATGAGATTAACTGGACTGTATATAATACTTCAAATTCAGATCTCCCCGATTTGGGAGTCTATTCGGTTGCTATTGATGACCTGGATAGAAAATGGATTGGCACTTATAAGGGACTGGCTGTATTTGATGATACATCATGGGTTGTTTATAGTATATCAAATTCCGGTTTACCTGATAATTGGATAATATGGATAACTATTGATACAAATGATAAGTGGATAGGAACCCGTGAAGGAGGCGTGGCTAAATTTAATGGCGATAATTGGACAGTTTACAACACTTCAAATTCTATTATTCAATATAATGAAGCCTGGCCAATAATGATTGATTCCGGAGGAAATAAATGGATTGGAACTTATGGTGGGGGTTTGGTAAAATTTGATGGCGTTAATTGGGAAAGCTATAATACTTCTAATTCGGGATTGGCCGGAAACCAAATAAAGTCAATGGCTTTCGATATTAATGGAAATCTATGGATTGGGAGTAGTTACACTGTTGTGGGTTTGTCTAAATTTGATGGCAACACCTGGTTAAAATTTAAACCGTCAAATTCCGGTTTACCGAATAACCATCATTTAACAGCAGTGGATGTAGATAATAAAGGGAATGTATGGATAGGATTCGACACCGGGATTATCAAATTTGATGGTTCTATCTGGGTAAATTACCACACCTCCAATTCCGGTTTGCCTGATAATAATATTAATTCATTAGCCGTAGATCCGAGGGGAAGTATATGGATAGGAACAACAATAGGAGGTCTTGCGCAATTTGATGGAACCGATTGGACAGTTTATAAGACTACTAATTCCGGATTGCCTGAAAATAATGTTATCTCTATTGCTGTAGATTCTGATATAAATGTATGGGCAGGAACAAAAAATGCGGGCCTTGCCAAATTTGATGGATCAGCTTGGACGGTTTATAATACAACAAATTCAGGTTTACCCGATAAAGAAGTAACCGCAATTTACATAGATATAAACGGAAATAAATGGATAGGCACTAAAGCTGGTGGTCTTGCTAAATTTAACGATACGGGCTGGACTGTGTTTAATTCATCAAATTCAGGGTTGACTGATAATTATGTAACATCAATAGATATTGATTCTAAAGGAAGTAAATGGATTAGTACGCATGGTGGAGGTATCTACAAATATGATGATATAAACTGGATTAATTTCAATCCGGATAATTCGTTTTTGAAAATCCGAAATGTTATTTCAATAAAAATAGATGCTAATGACAATAAATATATTGGTAGCGGTGGAGATGGTTTGTTTATTTATAATGAGGAGGGAATTGTTATTAGTGTTGATGAAAAAACCGAAACAACCACAAACAGCTATGAACTATCTCAGAACTATCCAAATCCTTTTAATCCAATTACATCTATAAAATATCAAATACCTGAAGACGGAATGGTAACATTAAAAATATATGATATACTGGGAAAGGAAGTAAAGACATTAGTAAATGAACAAAAATCAGCCGGAAGATATGAAGTAAGATTTGACGCTGCTGATTTAGCAACAGGTGTTTACCTTTATAAGCTAAATGTGAACAACTTCGCATCCGTGAAGAAGATGTTGTTGGTGAAATAAAATTTAACTTTCTTAAGTGAGACTCATCCGTCAATTGCCGGATGAGTCTCACATTTCTTTACACTTTACAAATTCCCTTTCTTAAAAATATTTCCCACACTAAGAATGTAATTAGAATCGAGTGTTTTTTTTATCATTCTCATTTTATTCACGTTTTCTTCGCCATACATCTTAACGAGATATTCGGTTTTGTTTTTGCCGACGCCATGTTCTGCAGAAAATGTTCCACCCATTTTAATTGCCAGTTCGCAGATGCTTTGATAAAGTTTCTTACCTTTTGCAAATTCTTCTTCATTTTTGGGCAGCATATTCAAATGCATATGAGAGTTACCGAAATGACCGTAGTTTAGATAATGTATTTTGCTTTCTTCGACAAGCTTTTTAGCTGAGTTATAAAATTCAATCAATTTGTTATCAGGCACGGCTACATCTGTTCCAAGTTTGCGTACATTGTGCCTTGCCATATATTCATTTGTGTTAACAGAGATAGCGTGTCTGAATTCTACCAATCTTTCTTTGTCTTTTTCTGTAGAGGCAAACCAGGCTTCTTCTTCATTTCCTCCAAACTCGGCAAAAAGGTTAATCCATAATTGCAGCATTTGGTCTTCATTATTGTCGCATTCCTGTTCGAACCAGACGGCGGATTCTGCGTCGGCAGGAATATTAGGAAAATCTTTCCTTAAAAAGTCTAATGAGTTTCCATCGTAAAATTCAAGAACTATCGCATCGATTCCATCAGTATTTTTCTCAATATGGTTTCTATATGTTTCTTCTCTTGCTTTTATGAGAAAGTTCAAACCGATTTCTTCGCTTTCAAAAAACAAAACACAGGAAAGTTCATTAACCGGCTGAGGAATTAATTTCAACTTTATTTTCGTAATAATTCCCAGCGTTCCTTCCGATCCTATAAATAGATCGATTGCATCCATATCTTTTTTACAAAAGTAACCGGATGCATTCTTGGTTTCAGGCATTTTTATTTGTGGGATATGGAGGTTAATATTTTTCCCCGAATCTGTTGTTAAAGTAAGTGAAAAATCTTTAGCAATGTTTTTTCCTCTAACCAGATGAATCGAGTCACCGTCTGCCAACACAACATTTAATTCTTCAACATAGTTTCTCGTTGGACCGTATTTAAATGTTCGCGCGCCGGAAGCGTTTGTTGCAATATTTCCCCCGATAAAACAATTCTTTTCAGTAGGATCGGGAGGATACAGTAATCCTTTAGTTTTTACTGAATTCTGCAATTCCGATAGCAGCACACCCGGTTCTACAATTGCAAATTTTTCTTCGACATTAATTTCGATAATCCTGTTAAACTTCTCCGTTGAAATAACAACTCCACCCCGCGGCATACTTGCACCGGTCAATCCTGTTCTGTTACCCGAGATTGTAATTTCTGTTTTGGAATTGTTAAGCCCTTTTACAATATCTTTTAGTTCTTCAACATTTTCAGGAATATAAACGGCATCACAAAAACCTGTAGTGTTTGATGCATCTGTTAAGTAATTCTGTATTTCGTCCTGATCTTTTTTAATTATCATTTTACAAAAAATTAATTCTTCAGACTTTCTGTTTAACTAAATCCTTCAATACCTGCAAATATTCCTTTTGTATACTCAGTTCCGGAATCTTTTTTCCTTTTCTTTCAATTTGTTCACCAACATCTGTTTTAATGAAGAAACGATCTAATGCATCAAACATATTGATTTGGTGATAAGCCGTATCACGTAAATGATGAATAAGCTTTAACGTTTTAAATCCATCAAACCAGATTTTCTGCTGGTATTGCAGTTGTTTCTCCGATTTTGTGTTTTCAATAATTTTTTCCCATTGTTTTTTGAAATTCTGCTGCTCAAGAAAATTAAATAACTGGACGTGAATTTTTTTAGAGCTTTCGAGTAATTTTTGCGTAGCAAGAATTTCCTCCGAATTATAGATATCAAGCCAGCTTTTTAATATATCGAATATTTCAGGATCGTATAAATAATGTTCATCATTCGGATTTGCTAAAAATTCAGATACACTTTTTCCTGTTCCAAACGGCACTCTCCATGAGCTTCTATTAGATGGATAAACTGTAGTTGAAGATATTTCATCGATGTTGAAATTTTTTGAGAGCTTTTCAAGAAAATAAAAATCCTCGGCAGCTTTGTTTTTGTTCATTCCGCCGATTTTAATATAAGCACTATGATTACAGACCATAGTTGAACCAATTGTTTGGAATGCATAAGGGGAGTTTGCATATTCTAAGCCTGCAGTATAGTAACGAAG
>JAJDNK010000216.1 GCA_022340715.1 bacterium BMS3Abin03
TATCTAAAGTTAAAAAATATTGATACCATTTATCATATGCTTCTGTATTCTCAATCTTTATCTCAGGAAGAACTGCAGCAAGTGAATTCATAAATTCAGAGCGGAGTGTATATAGATTATTTTCCACTTCTCTTGAATCTAACTGAAGAATTTTTTCTCCTTCGTCTACATAGGTTCCGTCTTTTAAATCATTCTTGGCAAACAAAACCACACCGCTGGCTTCAGAAATATAATTCAAACTACGTTTAGACTGAACAACACCATTACCTTCTATTTCAAGAAACATATTTCCAAAATTAACCGACTCAGTTTCAACTAATCGTACTTCGGGCGGTACTTCCCTTTTATTGCTCTCTTTCTCTGTCGAGCCTAAAGCTGACATTACAAGAAACCCGGTAATTATAATACCCACTGTTGACAAGATTTTAACCCAGGTCGATTTTTCTACTTTTTTCATACTTCTTCTGATAAATAGTTAATAAAATTTAAGACAACGTGATTGATAAATGGTTACAATAGAAAATGCACATTCTGCTTTTCCCGGTCTTGATAAATTTAGATATTAACCTAAATAAACGATACAGAAATGTGCTGAGTGGAAAATATTGTGTATGAAAGTAAAAATATTCTTTCAAACTAACAATATTAATATTCCTGTGCACCACAAGTTTGTATTAACAAAATAGAGTGTTCCCGGTAAAAGAGGTGATGTTTTCTTAACAGTTGAAGCAGCACAAATTGTAATGACTGTAACAAACAATAAAAATTATCAAATAAATTTCCTTCGCTCTATCCATCTTCAATAATTTAGGAAAACTTTGAAGACTAACTGGTGATATTTGCACAAGTTTGCGGCTGATTCTTATGATCATCAAACAAACATAAGCAAACCAATAGATGTCTCAATATTTCTCCGATAAGCCCGGTGTGTAATGTGTTGTAATTAAATATTTTAGTGGTAACTGTTATCAAACTAAGCCACACAAAATTAAAATTTGTTCTCAAAATGAAACAATTTGTTTGGGAATATAATTTATAATGTTTATGTTTTATCGTTATTTTTTAGAACACAAAAAAAATAATTATAATTTAGGGTATGAATTTATTATCCTGCAACTTGCGAGTGGTTTATTACTTAACTTCTTTTAATAGAAGCTTTTAGCCCATGAGCAATCTTGGGTGGTATGAAAACAAGCAAGGAAAATATTCGTGTTGCTTTTACGCTTCTTCCCCACCCATTAAGGGGAGATTAAAGATTAAATTAATTAGATATTACAGACATTTTTACGGTAAACCGATAATGATATATCTTAAAGCAAATATCTTTTAAATGGTTTTCTTTAACACCGCGAAAAATATATTATTTCAAACATAGACGGTTTTAATTATATGTTATCAACCCATTCTAAAAAACACAGACGTTCTGAGCCTAATTTTGCCGTAAGACATGAACGTCTCATCCAGTCTCTTGTATATGTTGGTGCAGCCTTTCTTGTTATTATAGTTGGACTAAGAGGATTGGGAAACCTGAGTAATACTACTTTTATTCCAAATTTTATTCTTGATAATGAAGGAAAAATCGAGTCCAATATAATTATGATTGGATTGCTTATTGAGTTTACTATGCTATGTTTGTTGGCTGCCGTTACCTATTTCACTAATGAGGACAATAGAGATGATTTACAGGTTAGTATTGAGAATCTTTCTGAAGCAGTTAGTCAACTTACCCAGACTATACCTTCCGAAGTAGTTCAAAAGCTTATACAAAACACACAGGAAACTGCATCTTCAGCAAGCAAACTACTAGCTGAAGAGATTGAGATACTAAACAATTTCAGAACAAGACTTGATGAGAAAATCGTTCAGATAGATCAAGATATTATTCAGGTAAGAAAAAGTATTGCACAGGGAATTATAGACTCTTCAAGCCATATGGAATCCTTTATCAAAAAAGAAAGGGAAACCATTGGTGGTTATAATAAGCTCATAGAAAATTTGATTGGTGAAGCAAAAGAAACATTACATACGGTTTCAAAAAATATTACAAGCGATATTAAAAACACATTCGATACCTCTGCTGAGGCTATGTCCCGCCAAGAAAAAATGGTGACACGTTTTTATAGCGTGAATTCAAAATTATTAACTGAGGCCCGTGAAGGATTTAAAAGATTTGTTGATAATTACTCCGAACTTGTTGAGAGAGAATCACAAAGGTTACAGCAGTTGGGAGCGAATCAACTCCGCCCGGAAGAATTTATGATAAGCCTTAACAATACAAACAGTAATTTGCTCAAATATTTGGAAAACATTAATAATTTGTTAAAAGTAATAATGACTCAACAACGTTCTATGCAGCAAATACCCGAGAACAAAAGGTCTTTCTTTCAGAAGATTTTTGGATCCAGAAACCTGACCGCGGACGAAAGAAATTAATTCACGATGAAGCACAGAGTTTCTTTTTATTTTGTTTTATACTTAGTTGTGTTAGTTGAATTGCTAGCAGTAATAATTGAAAGAGATACCAACGAAATGGAGTTGAAAGAGAGATTAAAAGAATACGAAACGATCCAGGATAGTGTTATCTCTCTTTACCGTCAACCGATTTTATTAACTGTTCAGAAAGAAACCGATTGGTTGGTAAATTCACGAGACAGTCTTCATATTCTTATCTCTGCATCAAACTTACAAACACCTGAAGAAAAGGCGGGTGTAAAATATTTTGTAAATGTACAAGGAAATGAAAACAGGGTCCGATATAGTGTGATTACCGATAAGACCACAGGAAACGGCCATTTCTATTTTAGAACTAATATTGCGGGCACCTTCACCTTTGATGCTTATTGTCGGGTGTCAAGAAAATTACCGAAGTATCTACCAGATATTGTGCTGGAAGGTATATTTAAAAAAATAGGATCGGATTTTACTGTTTCCAGCGATACCGTTGATTTTAAAGTCAATTCGAAGGTCCAGCTCCAGAAATTCGACCGGCCCGGAAGAGGCTAAATATCAACATTTAATAATTATCTGTTTTTTGAGTGATATTATGAAAAAAACATTTTTATTCCTGATCATCATAACGACATCAACAACTATTACTCTTGCACAGGGAAATCAACAATCATTTAATGCAAGCCATCCTGTTGAGTTTCTAGATACCGTGAATGTTTTTGTTGGTGAACAATTTGAAATAAGAGATAAGCTTTCCGATTGGTCTCCTAACTTTGCAGATATTAACTACATATTGGGAATCTATCTTGACAAATCTGAGACAGGAAATCAGGGGGTAACCTTCTCGCGTAATGTTGGCGG
Source organism: bacterium BMS3Abin03 (assembly GCA_022340715.1). Classification (GTDB taxonomy): domain Bacteria; phylum Bacteroidota; class Ignavibacteria; order Ignavibacteriales; family Ignavibacteriaceae; genus BMS3ABIN03. Next base: position 3,310 of record JAJDNK010000216.1, read on the forward strand.
ATTTGAATACCTAAGAGGAAGCATTTCTTATTCCAATTCTAATGCTATCAACATCCGTTCGAATGTTCAAACAGGTGCTAATCCCGGGGATTACGATGTTATATTGAGCGGAAACATTATCTCTTCGGGTGTTTATTATTTCGTTGGTGTTATCAAGGGTAAGAGTGAACAGGGAAGATATTATGAAGACGCCGGCTATTGGGTTATTAATTGCGCACCTCGTTCTCAAAACAAAATGATAAATAATCTGCAATTGAAAGATATCTACTATTATGGAGAATCTGCATCGATTGATTTTAGTATAGCAAATAGCGGAATGGACAGGCTTTCAAATTACTACTTTAGGGTTTACGAAGAAAATACTGAGATTTATTCCGGAACCAGCTCTTTTATAAATCTAGATGTAATAACAAAGAATCCATCTCTTGTAAATAAATCATTCAGGATAGAAGGATATTATGGTGGGAAAATAGCAACATATTTCAATCCATCCATACCCGGAACCGACTCGACAATCTGGCACTTCAGATTGCTTCCCCCTCAAAATTTTGAAGTTAATACGAACTGGCTTACAGAGGAAGAGTTTAATAGTCTCAGCAAAAGTGATTTTGTAGACGCAATGGACATGTCTTTACTGAAAAACCGGAAGATTAAATTCATGTACTACACACACGAAGGCGAGGGAGCTCTTGTTACAATACCTGAGTTTAAAAATCTGTTGGTTACTGCTAATCCGCCTAACTTTTTAATCGGTTCGTCTAACAACCACAGAATCTACGATGATGATTTAAGTAAAGTTATTGAGTTAAATGTTGATCCATCCTTTCTAAGTAAGATATCAGAAAACTCAACGAGAAAAGTAACATTGAATGTTAGATTCACAACTCAATTTGGTGAAAATAAAAGCTACACATTTGTTGGATTTGTTTTTTAAATACGACTAGGAAATAATATGAAAACAAAATTTTATTTACTTATCTCAACAATCTTAATTGCACTAGGTGCAACATTTTTAATTCCTCAAAAGCTCTATGCTCAGGATATAAGAAAGCCACAAAAAATTTCTATGGAAGAATCGAGCAATTTCAAGTTGAAATATGGTTTGGGTCTATCAACAAGATATTTATGGCGAGGATTGGACCTTGCCCAGGCTCCTACTCTTGAACCATACGGAATTGCTCAGCTTAGCCACTTTGAACTTTCTGTTTATGGTGTTTATGGTCTATATGAAAGTGCCCCTAAAAATCAAGATTTTGCAAAATTGACTGATCCCACAAATTTTTTCGCACAAAAAATAGCATTTACAGAAGTGATTACAAATATCTATTACAATATCCTTGCAAAATTTGGGACATTCAGACTTGGAATTACTGATTACTATTTCCCCGATCAATATATTGGCTTCACCGTTAAGGATTCTACCGGAGCTGTTACGCGTTATGCTTATAAGATACCGCGTTGGCTTAATTGGGATGGCGATGGCAAGGGTGCTCATACATTAGAAACAAGCTTAGAATTCACCGGAACTGAGAAATTTCCATTATGGTTACTTTTTGCGATTAATGTCCATAATGATCCTGATAATGCAATATATTTGGAAGCAGGTTACATTTTTAATTTATTGCAAAATAAATTAACTATCTGGGGGGGTGGAACAATCGGGGCTTCAAGATGGTACCAATTTCATTATGAAAGTAGTGATCCTACAAAGCAACTTAAAGAAGGTAATGCTCTCACTAATTTTGGTATTGCATTCAGCAGGGAAGTTGTTATAGAAAGCTGGTTAATTTTAAATTTCAGCTTGCAGGATGTTATCGATTTTTATG
>JAJDNK010000229.1 GCA_022340715.1 bacterium BMS3Abin03
GTTGATTCCGATTCAGAAGAAAACTTATATAAGAAATAGCCAGCCCACTTTTGTAACTGTAAAATTCGATCATAAAAAAATGCAATCGCCCGGATTATATACAGGAAGAATAACAGCGTACCGTGATGATAAAACAAAATTCCCTGAATTTGAAATGCTCGCATCTTTTGTCATTCCTTACAGATTTTGTGCAGAAGACAATTATTCAATGAAATGGAAATCTAAAAAAGTTGAACAGGGATTGGTTGATCGTTATTTTATAGAATTACCTGCAGGACAAACTGGAATGAATATAAAATTATCTGCTGTTGATAATAATTACGCAAGAGTTCGTTTCCGACTATTTGATCCTGATGGTATAGGTATTGATCTTTCATCAACGCTTAACACGCTGGATAACAAAAATAGTGTTGAGGAAAGCTATTTCGATCTGAAACCAGGAGTTTACGAGCTTGATGTTGAGGGACATTATCTTGCAAAGGACACTTCTACTTATAATCTTGCTGTTCACTTTAATGGCATAAACAGGCTGGATTATAAAACAATAGACGAAGATAATAATTCAATTGATGTAGTAAATCTTTTTAATCACCCGGAAGATTATAATCTTACTGGTAAAATTCTCGGTTATAGAGTAAATAATAAAATTACAGTTGCCGGCAGTGAAAAATTCATATTACCGTTTGTACTTAGGAAAGGCGAAAGATTAAAAGAATTTAAAATCGAAATGAGTAAAGAAGATTTTAACAAACTCACAGATCTTTCATTATTAATTTATGATGGAAACGGCTTAACCGTAAAAAGCGATGCGTTGAGTTTTAAAACAGGTATCATCTCCGTTATAAATAATTCCAGCGCAGACAGTATAGAATATGTGTTTACAATCGTTCCCGGTTTTGCAGATGAAAGAAGTTCCGCAAAAATAAATTTAACCGAGACCACTTACTTTAAAAATGATTACACGATCAGTGTGTATGGAGAGGGACAATCGAGAATAACATTTTATCCATCATTACCGGAACAACTGAATGTTTCCTTCAACAAACCTGATGAATTCTTCCCGGAAGATTCCGTACCATTTGGTAAAATTAATTTCGAATCTTCTGAAACTGAAAAAACAGAATATGAACTTCCAATTAAATTCAAATTTTAAGAGGGATTACTTATGAGTGAACAAATCAGCGGTCAGGTTAAAGGATTACCTGAAAATGCCTATAAAGAACTTAAAGAAGGTGAAGAATATTCACCAATAATGTCGCCTCAAAAAGTTTATCCTGAGATCAGTACCTATTCGGTTATATGGGGATTAATAATGGCAGTGCTTTTCTCAGCCGCCGCGGCATATCTCGGACTCAAAATCGGGCAGGTGTTTGAAGCTGCAATACCAATAGCTATTATAGCTGTAGGTCTTTCAGCAGCAACAAAAAGAAAGAACGCACTTGGCGAAAATGTAATTATTCAATCTATCGGACAAAACTCAGGATTAATTGTTGCCGGGGCTATTTTCACGATTCCTGCTCTTTATATTTTGAACCTGGATGCAGAGTTCTTCCAGATATTTCTTGCTTCTGCATTTGGTGGAATATTAGGAATACTATTCCTTATTCCTTTCAGAAAATATTTTGTTTCGGAAATGCACGGTAAATTCCCGTTCCCTGAAGCAACTGCTACAACAGAAGTCCTTGTTGCGGGAGAGAAAGGCGGCAGGCAGGCTCTTGTTTTAGTTGTAAGTGGACTTATAGGTGGTGCATACGATTTTATTATTGCTACTTTTGGCTGGTGGAGTGAAACTTTTACTACAAGAGTAGTTGGTTTCGGTGAAACACTTGCCGATAAATTTAAGCTTGTATTCAGACTGAATGTTGGAGCAGCAGTTACTGGTCTTGGCTATATAGTTGGATTAAAATACTCTGCGATTATTTGTGCAGGTTCATTTGTTGCCTGGTATCTTTTAATTCCCATTGTATCCTATTTCGGTAGTGGCTTAACCGAAACATTCGGCACCGGTGCTACAAAATTAATTTCCGCAATGAGTGCCGAAGAGATTTTCAGACAATATGTGAGACATGTTGGTATTGGTGGAATCGCAATGGCAGGTATAATAGGAATAATACGCTCATCTAAAATTATTAAATCTGCTATCTCACTTGGCTTTAAAGAAATATTCGGGAAAAAACATCTTAACGAAACTCAAATAAGAACTCAGCGTGATCTGCCGATGAAAATAATAGTAGTGGGGATTGTATTTACTGCAATTCTTCTGTTAGTCTTTTTCTATATGGGTGTTGTTTATGATGTTGGCTGGGCTTTAGCAGGACTTTTAATTGTTCTGATAATTTCTTTCCTCTTTACTACAGTTGCTGCAAATGCTATTGCAATAGTTGGAACAAATCCTGTGAGTGGAATGACTTTGATGACTTTAATTCTTTCCTCTATCATTCTCACTTCAGTTGGATTAAAAGGCAATTCCGGTATGATTGCAGCTTTAATAATCGGTGGCGTTGTTTGCACTGCTCTTTCGATGGCAGGCGGTTTTATCACTGATCTTAAAATTGGTTACTGGCTTGGTTCATCACCTTACAAACAGGAAAGATGGAAGTTTCTCGGCGTTCTGGTTTCTGCTTTAACTGTTGGCTTTGTTATAATGATCCTGAACGACACTTACGGATTTGTTGGTGAAGGTTCGTTGGTTGCGCCACAAGCAAATGCAATGGCTGCGGTCATTCAACCTTTAATGGCTCAGCAGCCCGCACCGTGGACTTTGTACATCGTTGGAGCCATACTCGCCCTGGTCTTAACAATGATAAGAGTCCCTGCGCTTGCTTTTGCACTAGGAATGTACATTCCTCTTGAGCTTAACACCCCACTTTTGGTTGGCGGTTTGATTGCACATTTCGTTTCTACAAGAAGTAAAGATGAAAAAATCAACAATGCAAGAAGAGAAAGAGGAACACTTATTGCTTCGGGATTTATTGCCGGTGGTGCGTTGATGGGAGTTGTAAGTGCATTCCTGCGTTATGCAGGTTATAACTGGGTAAGCACAGAATGGTTTGAATCTCACTCGGCCGAACTTATAGCATTAATTATGTTTGCTCTTCTTTGTTCTTATATGATCTGGGATTCCTTGAGAGGAAAACCGGAAGAGTGATATTGATTCACTTAGTATCAATATAATTTAAAGAGGCGCATCACTGATGCGTCTTTTTTTATAATATATCCACTTTTGTCTGTTATTCAAATAAAATTATAACTCACAATGTTTTGAATATTTATATTTGTGATTTGCCTAACTACTACAACTGCCGTTTCCTTGTATTTCATCACCTAATCGATTAATTTGAACTTTCGTTTTTAGCGATAATTCGGTAAAAAAGTACAAATTCTTAATGTTTTACCACTAATTCCCCGTATTTTGAACGACCTTAGAAAAGAAGAAAATTTAATCTCACAAGGATAAGTTTATGGACAGCGACAACAATCGTAACACGACTATAGAAGATATTGAAACAAGCGAGTGGCTTTACTCTCTCGATTGGGTTCTCGAACACGGCGGACCTGAAAGAGTTGTTGAACTGCTTCACCAGTTACAGATACGTGCACACAAAGCCGGAGTAAGTATTCCATTTACTGCAAATACACCTTACATAAATACTATTCCTCGCGAAAAGCAGCCGCCGTTCCCCGGCAACAGGGAAATAGAAAGAAGAATAAAAAGCATCATCCGCTGGAATGCAATGGCAATGGTTGTGAAAGCCAATAAAGTGGAGAGTGGAATCGGCGGACATATTTCAACTTATGCAAGTGCTGCAACTTTATACGAAATCGGATTCAATCATTTCTTTAAAGGAAAAGGCGATGGCTACGGGGGTGACCAGGTTTATTTCCAGGGACATGCATCACCGGGAATTTATTCAAGAGCTTTTCTCGAAGGAAGAATAACAAGAGATCAGCTTGAGAATTTCAGAAGAGAATTAAAACCCGGCGGTGGTCTGTCATCTTATCCACATCCCTGGTTAATGCCCAACTTCTGGGAATTCCCAACTGTTTCAATGGGACTCGGTCCCATTATGGCTATTTACCAGGCCAGGTTCAATCGCTATTTAGAGGACAGGGGATTAAAGGACGACATGGGCAATAAAGTATGGGCTTTTCTTGGCGATGGTGAAACGGACGAGCCTGAGGCACTTGGTGCAATCTCGCTTGCAGCGAGAGAAAAACTCGATAACCTGATTTTTGTAATTAACTGTAACCTGCAGCGTTTGGATGGTCCGGTAAGAGGAAACGGAAAAATCATACAGGAGCTTGAAGCGATCTTCCGTGGTGCGGGATGGAATGTAATTAAAGTTATCTGGGGTGATGATTGGGATTCTTTACTTGAAAAAGATGTAAATGGAAAGCTCGTAAAACGTATGGGTGAAGTAGTTGATGGTCAATATCAAAAATATACCGTTGAAGGTGGTGATTACATTCGTGAACATTTCTTTGGTGTCGATGATGAACTGCTGAAAATGGTTGAGCAAATAACAGATGAACAGCTTAGCATAATGCGCCGTGGCGGTCACGATCCAGAAAAAGTTTATGCGGCTTTTAATGCGGCAGTAAATCATACAGGCTCGCCAACTGTTATTCTTGCTAAAACCATTAAAGGCTACGGACTCGGTGAAAGCGGCGAAGGGAAAAATATAACACATCAACAGAAGAAACTGAATGAAGAAGAGATGAAAGAATTCAGAAGCCGGTTTGGTATCCCTATTTCCGATGAACAGATTGCAAGCATGCCTTTCTACAAACCCGATGAAAACGATCCTGAGATGGCTTACCTGAAGGAAAGAAGAAAAGCACTCGGCGGTTACCTTCCATCGAGGAAGACAGATGTTAAATCGATTAAGCCATTGCCCGATTCTATCTTTGAAGAATTTTACCAGGGAACTGACGGCAGAGAAGTATCTACAACTATGGTGTTTGTAAGGATTCTTGCAAAGCTTTTAAAAGATAAAGAAGTCGGAAAACTTATTGTACCAATCGTTCCCGATGAAGCAAGAACATTTGGAATGGAAGCATTATTCAGGCAGGTTGGAATTTACTCTCATCCGGGACAGCTTTACGAACCGGTTGATGCCGATAGTCTTCTTTACTACAAAGAAGCAAAGAACGGACAAATACTTGAAGAAGGTATTACCGAAGCCGGATCGATATCCTCGTTTAATGCCGCCGGAACTGCTTATCTTACACACGGAATAAATATGATTCCATTTTTTGTTTACTATTCAATGTTTGGGCTGCAAAGAGTTGGCGATCTCGTCTGGGCCGCAGCGGATATGGGTTCAAAAGGATTCATGCTTGGAGGAACAGCCGGACGAACCACACTTAATGGTGAAGGTCTCCAACACCAGGATGGCAACAGTCATCTTCTTGCTTATCCTGTACCTAACCTAATTGCTTACGATCCCGCTTTTGCATTCGAGCTTGCAGTTATTATAAAAGATGGAATAAGAAGAATGTTCGTAGAACAGGAGAGAGTATTCTATTACATAACTTTGATGAACGAAAATTATGCAATGCCTCAAATGCCAAAAGGTGCTGAGGAAGGAATTTTAAAAGGAATTTATAAATTCAGCGGATCAACTAAAAAGAGTGCAAAGCTGAAAGCAAATTTGTTCGGAAGCGGAACAATAATGAACCAGGTTTTAAAAGCAAAAGAAATTCTTGAAAATGATTATAACGTTGCGGTTGATGTTTGGAGTGTAACAAGCTATAAAGAAGTTAGACGGGATGCACTTGAAACTGAAAGATGGAATACACTTAATCCAACCAGGAAACCAAAAGTGTCTTACCTGGCAGAATTATTTAAGAATAACGACGGTGTGTTTGTTGCAGCATCCGATTACGTAAAGGCTTTACCCGACTCAATTGCAAAATGGCTTCCTAAACAGTTGTCCTCTCTCGGTACAGATGGATTTGGCAGAAGTGAATCACGGGAAGCTTTGCGCGATTTCTTTGAGGTCGATGCAAAACATATTGTCTATGCTGC
>JAJDNK010000251.1 GCA_022340715.1 bacterium BMS3Abin03
GTCGATTCCCAGAAATCGTACCCATTGGTTCTTCCGGCATTAAAGAATAATGCACCGTGGTAAGGATGCGCAAAATTATTGGTCTCAAAATTATCTCCATCATACTCCCATCCGTGGGAAATATTTCTCCACCAGGTATCAAATGATACCTTCGCCCAGTTATCAGCCGGATTTTCCCAGTGCCGGATCCACCTTGCAAGTGCCCAGGGAATGAATTCAAGAATTGCAATTTCCCCTGCACCAACCCAGAAATGTTTTTCAGATTCCCAGGGTTTGAAGTTGTCATCCGTTAATTTGGGTGGAACACTTACGGTTCCCCATTTATTGTTGTAGCTCTTTTTGTATACTAAACTCTTCAATGATTTTGAGCTGTTAGACCTCAATAGTGAATTTGAAGAGAGTAAATAGTTATTGAACAACCGCATTTGATTCGGACCAGGATTTTGTGTCTCACCTGTTTGCCCTAAACCAACAGAAATGCAGATGACTAATACGAAAAAAGCGGTAAAAAATATTTTTGAAATAAATTGTATAGAATTATTCATACAATTCCCTTTAAAATAAATTATTTAATCAGTTTAATATTCATCTAGTAATTTTAATATTCGTGTAAACTCAAAGTCTAAGTTAAACAGTATTAACTCATTCAATTTATTTAATAAAAACTCATATTGATCTTAACACTCACGTTTCGTATCCTTTATAAGTATTTCCTCAAAACTTATTACTTGCCAAGTCTTATAAAAATACCTGCTGTTAAATCAAACTGAATTAAAGCTGTCCAGTTGTCAACACGTAAACTGCATCCACCCGGACCACACCACACTCCGCCGCCAGAAAAAGTAAACGGCATCATAATCCTACTTTGTAATCGTAAACCAATATGTTTCCCAAGATAAATTTTAGCACCACCACCAAGAACAACGGAGAATCTCCATTCATCCTTTAAGGATACGACTTTAGCATCAAATAAAGTTGCTCCAAGAGTTACGAGAGCATAAGGAATTGCCTTTTGCGCATTTGTATGCCTGAATTCATAATGTGCACCAAGTTGAAAGTAATGAGTATTCATATTGAATAAAGTTTCGTCACTTTCATTACTTCTTCTAAGTCTAGCTGATGTCTCGTTGTGTGTGTAGTTAAGCTCCACCAAATATTCCTCACTAATCCCAAAATCAAGACCAAAGCCATAATTTATTCCATCTTCAAATGATACACTTCCACTGTCTACAGTAAGACTGCTGTAAGTCATATAACCGCCAAGTCCAAACAGTTCAACTTGTGCAAATGATTTACTATAGAATACAATTCCAAGTAAAACCGAAAGCAGGAAATATTTTTTTAATGAGAATAAGTAATTCATAATCGTTTTTATCATCCAGTAATTCAGTAGATAATTTTTACTCCATAAAGGATTACTTATAGCCAGAATCGCACACCGACTCCACCATTCAAATCAAATTCAGTTGACTGTATAAGGTCAAGTATAGGCACTACCTCAGCAAATATGTCAAATGGTGCAGAAGAAAAAATATAGTCTATTCCTATTGGTATTCGTAGTCCAGCAGTTGGATCATTAGAGAAAATAATTCTTCCTCCAATTCCATAATAAAGTGCAAACATACCTGAGGAAGTTTTACTAAGTGGGTTGTGCCATACATAGTCTGATTGAAGAAGCACATGACCAACTCCTTCGAATGACCAGGCGGCAGCAACGTCAAACCCAGTAGTATGTCCGGTATAAAGTTTTGCACTTAAACCAGTAGGATCCCCAACTATTATACCTATCCCAAAGTCTTTCTGAGCATATGTAACACTTAATGAGATTCCTAAAAAGATCATTAGGATTTGTAACATATATTTCATTCTCTAACTCCGGATTATTATTTATAGTTCAATTTACAATGGTCAATTATCTTAAGATTACCAATCAAAACTGGAATACGGTTTGCCCTGATACCTTAATAATACGATATGTGATTGATTACAGATATTGACATTTTTGTAAATAAGTTCTTTTCTATTAATTAAAACGGCTTTGATTTCATAATTGCAGCTTTTACTGTTTCCTTGTTTTATTGAGATGAATGTTTTTTCACGCGGAGTCAAAGCATTAGTGCCTAATACATTCACTCCCCATGGTGAATTTGGTAAATCCCTTACATAAATTTCCATAAATGTGTAATCAGTATGATTTTCAAGAATAAGATCCTGTACAAATGCTGGTTCATCAAATTCATATAACAAAGTAACAATCAGCATTTTACATAAATTCAAATTTTTAAATACGAGCTCTGTGCTGTCCAGTCTTACTGCCTTCAGGTCGTATGAACAAATCTCTGATTTTGTTTTTATTCTCAGATCTTTTTGTTCAAAGTTGTTAAATAAACCCAAAGTCAAATCTTCGCTCCATTGATTTTGATCTGCGGGAGAAATGTACACGTCAACGAAGTCAAATCCGGTTTTGTTTATAAGTGTGAATGAGACCTCATTCTGCGCAGGAATTTTTTGATAGAATATTATTGTGCTAAGAAAAAATATCAAATAAGACTTTTTCATTTTTTCACCTGAATTTTAATCTCACTACCATTTAAATTGATATCATTAAGTTAATTGCCGGTAAATAAATTGGTAACATAAAGTAAGTTAATCACGTAATTATCGTTTTTAAATCTTTGTACCATTCCAAAATCGAAGCCATATTTCAGGTTGATCATGAATCTTTCTTCCAGTGGCCATAAACTTGCATTAAAAGAAATTGTACTTTTTTTATCGTGGATGGCAGGATCCCAATATACATCTGCTCCGGAGTCATCACTGATCTGCCAGTTGTGCCCACCGTGAACACCAATTTCAACACGTTCACTAAGAAATTGACTTACACCCCATTCCAGTGTGAAGCGGTTTCCAGGAGAAACATCTACATCTTTAATTTTGCTATTTAATTCGTAAGTCAAACCAACCATAAATGCTGTGGCTTTGCTTTCTTCCGGGTAGAAGTAACCATATCCCTGGAATTGATGTGTCCAGAATCCAGTACCGGTATTATCGCTTGCACCGGTTTCATATTTTCCGGTTGGTGCATAGAAACCATAAAGAAATGTAAAATCAAATTTTTTAAAGCCCCAGGAAAGTCCGACAGGCGCAACAAATAAATCTATGAAACCACTGACTGTGCCCCCCTCCAGTTTTTTGTACGTTGTATCAATAAAAATACCCCGCCTCTCAGTCAGAGCAGATGCATCAACAGAGAGATAGCCTGGGGTAATTCCTGCCATATAATTTGCACCACCAATAATCTTAAAATTAGATGCCCAGAAAACTGCCGGAACACTGGTAAATCCTCCAGCAAATAATTTTACATCTATGTTGGGAAGAATAGGATTTATTTGATCTAAACGAATTTGATTGAACTCGTCACCATTTCTATCATAATATGTGTTGCCCGAAAAAAATGAATTATACCACAATACAAATAAGCCGGAAGGAGGATTTGCCATATCTCGTATGTTTTTTACATTAGGAGAATAATGACCTCCTTGCAAAGGTGAAGCAAGTTGCGAATATCCTGTACTAGTAAATATTAGCAGTAATCCTGCAAAGAATAATAACCTGCTAACGAACAGATTATTGGTTTTCATATAAACTCCTTTTTAAATGCTTTACTTAATTTTATTATCAATTTTGTCTTTCAATTAAATAAAATTTTAACCACCGAAAATTGAAGTCGGTAATAATATTTGTGCTTGTACACGAAGTTGCGACTTCGGACCGAAATCCGGTTTAACAACATTGTAATAATATCCTGCTTGTATATTCAAAGGCAGCTTGCCTACAAATAAGAGCTTACCAGCTCCAGCACCTAGAGGAACAATCCACTGCTGTCCTGAGGAGGCATTCCAATCAACAGTGATAATAGGTGCGCTGTTTACGTACCATCCTTCGCCAAGCTGCCTGACAACAAACAGATTCAAAAGACCTCGGTTAACATCAGGGACTTCAGATTTACCTGCGAAAGACCAAACATTATTTGCCAGGATTCCAAATGTCCATTCACCCGGTTGAACCAGTGCAAGAAAAGATGGCCCAATATTCCATTTTTGTGATCCTCTTTTTTCACCGCCGGTCGGGATATCAATCACAGGGCCTACTCCCCATATAACATTTTTCGATTCAGGGACATAGAATGCGGTAAAAGTTATATCGCTTAATCCTGATGAGAATGACCCGCTTTCAGAACCGTAATCAGGAATCCACACAATTGGAAAGATTGTCCGTGTTACAATCTTTCCGTTTGCTAACGGAACAACGGGTTGAATGTTTAGAATATTTGTTGTTCTGTCGAACTGTCCATATCCATAATTCGCATTATTCTGAAACGGAAGACTAATTAAATTTGCAACCGGATTCGCAGCCTCCTGAGAAAGCTCTTCCGCATCCTGAG
>JAJDNK010000273.1 GCA_022340715.1 bacterium BMS3Abin03
AACTCAGGAAACGATTAAGTGGAATGACGGCAATACATATCCTTTGGTTAAGCTGGAAATTTCAAGCGGTTCACATCCGTTTTTCACGGGTAAACAAAAATTATTAGATACAGCAGGCAGAGTAGAGAAATTCAACAAGAAGTATTCGAAAAATAAATCCGCTGCTAAGTAGTTCTAAACATCACAAATAATTTTAAAAGCCAGTTAACCTGGCTTTCTTCATTTTAAATACTGCTTATATAATAATTGTCCACGCTGGCGAAGATGATTTTGTAACACAGCCAACAGGAAATGCCGGTGCACGTGTTGCAGATGGTGTGATAGGAATTGCCAAATAGGCTTAATTATTCTTTTTGTTTTCATCAATCAATCCCGCAAGTTATTTGCGGGATTTTTGTTTCTAAGTTATTTGTATATGCATATGAACTTGATTTTTTACACCGAAGGTTTAGTCGCTCCTCGGTCACTAAACTTAGCTAACTATTTTATTTGTCATTTACCCTCAATTGGGAAATCGTGCTCAATTACTTCTCGAGCTTTATAAATACCTACAGACGCATCACTATATCGAAATACAAATTGCATTTTATTCTTTGTATCATAACAATGGATTAAATCGTTTGTTATGCATTTATCAATCCAATCATTAAAAATGTTTCTTTTGAAAAAATCAAACAACAAGTCAAAGTCATCATTTAAGTTTTTCAACTCAACTCCGTAAAAATAAATTGTATCGTCTTTAACGGGAATACTATCATAATATGGATCCCAAAATAGACTGACTTTAAAAGATCCTTTTAAAATATAGCTCTCATATTCTATCTCGTTAACAGTATAATTAAGAAAAAACACATCCATGAAATCTGTAAAATCAGGATGATTCTTAAAACTTATTGTATCAATTTTAATCGGAAAATTAATAACAATTTTATTATCATAAATCTGAGCATAATTGAATTTTGAAATTAATAAGACTAAAGTAAAAAAGGTGATAATTCTATAATTAAAAATTTTCAATACTTGTATCATCATATAATATCTTTCTAAATAATTTGTTTCTGTGCTTAATAAATTTTGTCCCCTTTAAATTTCAAAAATACGATTAACAGCATTTTATCTTTTCATTGATCTATAAATAATTTGCATTCGGTATTTGTTCGATAAACTTGGGAAGAATATTCTTGAAGTCTTAATCGCAATTAATTTGTATCCTCCATATCTCAAATTTATTTGCTGGTTTTTGTATAACTAAAATTAGCTTAATTCAAACGGCAAAGCAATAAAAATTATTCGGATGTTTGAAATGATTTTGAAAACCGTTAAAACGGTTGGAGCCAGAAGCGGGCATCAGCAGCCCACGACTTAAGTCGTGGGTTACCAAAAAGAAATACATTTCGTTAACTGTTTTAACAGTTTCTATTTTAGAAAACAAATTAATTATTCTACCGGTTGGCTAATTATTTTAATTTATTCTTCCCCTTTTTAACATTGTGATAATAGCGCTTTGATTTCTCGATACTCCCGCACGATTGCATATTGCACCATGTACGACTGTTGTTTTTACTTTTATCCAAAAACAACCAACCGCACGCTTTGCATTCTTTTATTCTATTGATTGGTGTAGAAGTTATGATATCAAATGCATTTTTATAAACTGCCCACAAAGGCTCCATCAGGTCGATCTCATTTTCATCCCAACCGATATTTATTTTTTGTTTATTGATCTGAAGTCGCAGTTTTGATAATGAACCAGATAAAGTGTTGTTGAACTTTTCGGCTACAAACACATCAGGAGTTTTATTGCGAATAATGGAAGAAAAAACTGTATATAAAACTTCGCGTTTATCTATTATCTCTTTTAGTTTTTGTTCAGCTTCCTTCTTATTCTGATCGCTATACCTTCGTAATTCCTTAAGTCTGCCGGCAGGAAGTAATTTTACTCTTTCGGACCAATCCAGAATATCATTATATGAAGTAATGTAATCGTAGGTATTATCATCTACACGTGAGTGCACTGTATTGGTGAAATCAAAACAAAAGCACCCCCCGTCTAAAAGCATCGTTTTTACTGTTCTCTGCATATACAACCCTAAAAATTTATTTATCCCAAAATACGAGTTTTACCATCAAAATAAAATTTGATGGTAATAATTAATTTACTATTTTACTACCGGCTAAATCAAAATAGACGGTAATATGGTTTTTATTTTCTTTTTTCTTATCTGCTTTTTTTCTTCGGGATACATTTTTCCTCAGTCGCATTTCAATTCGAAACAAGTTGAGAATAAAATAATTATCGATGGAATTATAAATGAATCTTCATGGCTTCATGCCGACAGCATAAGTAATTTTATCCAGGTCGAACCGGATTTTGGAAAGCCAGCCGAACATAAAACTGTTGTCCGGATTCTATACAACTCTGATTTCCTTTACATAAGCGGAACGTGCTATAAGAAGGATAAAGATGAGGAGGTAAGAGTTTCGGATCTCAAGCGTGATTTTATGTTTGAAGATTCCGACGGATTCGGAATTATCCTCGATCTTTTGAATGATAAAAGAAATGTTACAGCCTTTTTCATCAACCCCATGGGCGCACAAAGAGATGTTATGGCTTTTGATGAAAAAATTATAGATGAAAACTGGAACACGAAATGGTACTCGGTAACTAAAATCAATAGCATTAGCTGGACTTTTGAAATAGCAATTCCATGGTCTTCACTTCGTTATTCTTCTGGTACTGAAAGCATAGGAGCAAATTTTGTACGCTTAGACAGGGAATCAAACGAGTTAAGTGCATGGGTTCCATACCCGAGAACATTTACAATGTTCAGATTAAATTATGCCGGCGTTATTAGCAGATTAAAATTTCCTGAGCCTCACCAGGATATACGGTTTACACCTTACTTGTTAACCCAGACGCAAACAGGAAAGAATTTTTCCCGCAATGGAGATAACATAAAATCAGGTGCAGATGTAAAGTGGGCTTTAAACAGTAACACTCTTTTGGATCTGACTTTAAATACGGATTTTGCACAGGCTGATGCTGACAGGGATGTCATCAATCTAACCCGGTTCGATATTTTATTTCCTGAGCGAAGACAGTTCTTCCTTGAGAGTGCAGGACTTTTTAAAACCGGCAGCGCAGATGGAATAATCGAACCATTCTTCAGCAGACGAATCGGGCTTGACGATTCCGGGAATTCTGTTCCTATGGACGGTGGAATCCGTTTAGTGCATAGAGACATCGAAAATAATTACGGAGTTTTAACCGCCCGAACGCACATACCCGATTCATTGAATAGTTTTTTTCTTATTGGAAGATATTCTCAAAATTACGGAGAACAAAACAGGTTTGGTTTCTTAACAACATATAGAGGAGATGATTTCAATAATGGGCTCGACAATAACATTGTAGCTGCAGCAGATGGGTTTAACAGGATAAGTGATGTACTTTCATTTAACTGGATGTTGTCAGGATCAGGTTATTTACAAAAGAAAGATCAGCATTATTATGGATATACCCAATCAGCGTCATTAAAATATTTGACCGAAGATATTAATCTATTCCTCAACGAATATTTAATTTCAAATGATTATTCCGCGGCAAGTGGGTTTGTGGCTGCAAAAAACATTTCGGTTCTGGAAGCAGGAACCGATTTGTATTTAAGACCACAGTGGAAACCGGATTTTATCAGGGATTTTGAACCAGCTTTGTACTTTAATTATTACGGAAACTTAAATGACGGCAGGCTTAGACAATTCTACTTAACTATCTGGCCAATTTATATTCTTTTTCAGAACGGAGGTGTATTCTCTGCAAAGTGGCTGCCGAACCGGGAAAATCTTTACGAAGAATTTTCCCCTGCGGAAGGTGTGACCTTTCCCAAAGGAAAATACTTTTATAACAGGTACGAGTTTAGATTAGCCACTGATCCGAGTGCAAATCTTAGTTGTGATTTTCTTTTTTCAACAGGGACTTATTTTGATGGTGCTCTCAACAAGTTATCTTCTCAGATTAAATACAGACCTATTGCAAACATTTCGGTCTCGCTCAATTACGAACCTAACTGGTTTAGTGATACAGGGATTTCAAAGACAAATAAAAAGATCGATATAATATCTTCGGAATTGAATCTTGCTTTGAATCCGTTTGTTAGTCTAAGCGGATTTTACCAGTACAACAGTGAAGACAAATCTTCATTAACAAATTTAAGATTTGCCTGGGAATATTCGCCTCTATCTTACTTTTACATTTTGTACAACATCGGAAAATCAAAAAGCATCGGCGGGAAAAATATTGATCATTACCAGTTGATGCTCAAACTATCATATCAATTTCAATTATAGAAAGGAAAAATATATGCGAGACAAAGTAGAATTATTAACGAAAAAAATTGAAAAAGTCTACAGCGGTAATCCCTGGCATGGAAATTCGATCAAATCGGTTTTAAGAGATATCGATCCGAAAACCGCTTTTACCATGGCTGCCGGAAATGTTCATACAATTGCTGAGCTTGTTGCACATATTATTGCATGGCGTGAATTTGTGATAAGTAAAATCAAAGATGACAGGAATTTTAAAATAACCCAGAAACTATCATTCGATTGGGAGAGAATTGACAGAAATGAAAAAACTGCCTGGAAAAGTTTATTGAACGCGCTTGAAAAAAATCAAAATGAAATTTTAACAACTCTAAAAAAGCTGGACGATGATTTTTTGAAACTTCCTGTAAGCAGGAGAAGATACAATAATGAATTCCTGATCGAAGGCGGCATACAGCATGATATCTATCATCTCGGACAGATTTCACTATTAATGAAAATGATAAAAGGGAATAAAAAGTTTTATAAATAAGATCAGAAATTTTTTGTATTATTCTCCGGGTGGTTTATTATTTTAACAACCTGTCAATCATAAAATCATTAATTTAGAATTATAAATTTGTCCCGAATAATTTTTAACAAATGAATGAGCTTGATTTAAATACTTTAATCTCACTGCTTGAAACAGAGAATATAACTTCTTTGAAAGCAAAGTTAAAAAAGCTATCGGGTAGTGAAGTATTTAAAAAGCTTAAAACTAAAATTAAAGTGACCTCCAATGAAGATGTACACTCAGTAAATTCTGATTATCTTCTTGGCGAAATCAACCAGATTCTTGAAACAAAAACGATTGAAAGAAGTCATTATTACCTTAAGAGATTAATTAAGAGTTTAACCGAAATAAAAACATCGAACATAAACGATCTCAACCTGAACCGCTGGAAAGAATATGACGACATCATTACCGACAGCTTATGGATACTTGATAAACGTGATAAATCCGGTGCGCACAAAGGAAATTACTGGGGCAATTTCATTCCGCAGATTCCCAACCAGTTTTTAAGACGATATACAAAAAAAGGCGATTGGATTCTCGATACCTTTGCAGGAAGCGGAACAACTCTGATAGAATGCAGAAGACTTGAAAGAAATTGCATCGGCATAGAACTAAACGAAGACGTTGTTAAGCTTGCAAAGGAAAATATAGCAAAGGAAAAAACGAAGAATACTTCGATTGTAAAAGTTGTTAAAGGAAACAGCGCTGAAATAGATATTAAAGCCGAATTAAAAAAGGAAACCATCAACTCCGTTCAGTTTGTTTTTATGCACCCGCCGTACTGGGATATAATAAAATTCAGCAAGAAGAAGAATGATCTTTCAAATGCAAAATCTGTAGCTGAATTCTTAAAAATGTTCGGAGCGGTTCTCGATAACACGGTAAAATTTTTGGAGAAAGGAAGATATCTGGCAGTTGTTATCGGGGACAAGTATTCCGATGGCGAATGGGTTCCGCTCGGTTTTTATGTGATGGAGGAAGTGAAAAATCACGGGTTAAAATTAAAATCCACTATCGTTAAAAATTTCGATACGACAAAAGGAAAGATGAATCAGAAAGAATTGTGGCGTTACCGAGCATTGGCGGGAGGATTTTACATTTTCAAACACGAGTACATTTTTTTATTTCAGAGACCGGTGAAATAACGCATACTCTGCAACGAATTGCGGAGAGAATAAAATTTAGATTCTCCATCAACTTTAGTTGATGGGATAACTCATTATGCCTTACGATTTAACAGAAATAGAAATCCAATTAAAAAAACGTTTGACCTATCCTTATAAATGGGGTCGTAAACAAAATGATCACTTCGATAAGCTGACCAATTTTGTTTATCACACCTTTTTGTTTGACGATGTGATAAAAGAAATCGAGAGCAAATTCAGAAAAGACAAAGAACACCGAAACATTTCCAATTATGCATTGAACAGATGGTACAACTTCTGGTCTGCGCAAGCTGTTGAACAAATTTTCTGTTCACTTCCCAATGTTAAACCTGCACTGGATAGCAAAAACCGTCTCGTCGATTTCACAATTGACGGGATTACATTCGATCATAAAACATCGATATTTCCTAAAAACTTTCCTTATGGAATTAAAGAAGCGATTGGTAAAACAAAGGAGTTGATAGAATGGCTTTACAAACATCAGTCGCAGCAGCAAAGGAAACATTTGAAGAACAGGTTATTTGTCGTTCTTCATTCTTCAAACGATGAACACTGGAAACTGAAGTCGGAACTAAGCTGGCTTAAGGAAAGAATTAAAGAATATATGACCGGCTTCAATCCTAATTATCTTTTAAAGTTTGAGCTTGAAAAGGGACATTATACACTTGCGGATGTAATATGGGCAATCCGAGATTAGGATAATTCTTTTAATTATCTGACCTTTAATATTTATTTGATTATTTTTAAACGTATTGATATTACAATTCAATCTTGTATTTATGAACTTCAATTTCAAAATACTGACTTACTCACTTTTAATTATCCTATTCACTTTCCTGTTTTTAATTTCTTGCTCGGATTCCAATGACTCTGATTCTCAGAAATTAATCAGCGAATCAAATAAGAAACTTACTCTTGAGGACAAAAAAATATTCGGAATTGAATCTGGAATAATCAAGTATGCAATTTCCGGTTCCCAGGAAGGAACAAGAAAACTTTACTTCGATGACTGGGGCAGAAACCAGGCTGAATATTCAAATACAACTATCAACATCGGCGAATACTCAAAGAAGACCAACTTATTAAAAATTACAAAAGGCGATGACCAGTACATTATCGATCTTGATAAAAGAACCGGGACTAAAAGGGAAAATCCGTTGATTGAAAAATTGTTTGACCTTCAGGGACAAGTCAGTCACGGTGATTTCGGAGAACAATTAGTTTTAATTAACGGTGGATATAAAACCGGCAAAGAAAAAATAGACGGAAGAAATTGTACTATTTATGAATTCAAAAACAGGCACAGTAAAAACTGGATGTGGAACTGGATTATGCTTAAGTCGGAAATTCATTATGGAAATATGAACATTACAATTCTCGCGGATGACATAAAAGAGAATGTTTCTGTGCCGGACAGCGTTTTTAAATTTCCACCGAACGTTCTGATAACCGAAGTAAATACAAAAAGTTTCCAGAATCACCCAAAAGAACCCGAATATTAATTAATGACAAAATTTCTTCCTCTCGGCGGTGCAAATGAAATAGGAGCAAACAGTTATTATCTCAATATTGACGGAACCGGAATAATACTCGACTGCGGAATGCATCCGCAAAAAACCGGGCTGGACGCTTTACCGAAATTCAATCTGCTAAAAGACAAACCTCTTGATTATGTTTTAATTTCTCACGCACACCAGGATCACCTGAATGCACTGCCATTTTTAATTAAAGAATTCCCCTATTTAAAAATTATTACAACCCCACAAACCAGAGCTATCGCTGAATTAACTCTTAACAATTCAATCTCAATATTATCAAAACAGGTAACAGACGAATCGTTCCAAATTTATTCACGTGAAGAAGTCGATCTTTTAATTCAATCGATAGATTATAAAGCTTACAATGAAAGATTTGATATAACAGGATTTAAATCTTCAAACAGAAAAAGCATCACCGCAGAATTTTTCGATGCTGGTCATGTTCTCGGTTCGGCAGGCATATTAATTGAATACGATGATCAAAAAATATTTTTTACGGGCGATATAAATCTATCATCTCAATCGTTGATGACCGGG
>JAJDNK010000298.1 GCA_022340715.1 bacterium BMS3Abin03
TCTTTCAAAAAGTTTGGAATTTAGAAAAATTGCATCTTGATGAGCAGCCAGCATTGGAGCAATTTCTTCCTGCAAATTTTGAAGTACAGAATCAGTATTCGCACTTGATAAAGCATTGAATACCAGTTTTACTCTGGTTAATAACTGACCGCTTTTTTCGAATGCGATCAGGGTATTTTCAAAGGTAGCTGGTTCGGAATTATCAGCAATCTTTTGGATCTCATTAAGTTGCAGTTTCATTCCTTCTTCAAAAGCAGGTTTATAATCACTATCCTTAATTTTATCAAATTGCGGTGCTTGAAAAGGAAGCTTACTAACTATAAAAAAGGGATTCTCGTTTGTTACACCCGTATTTGTAGTATCCATCAATTGATTATCACATGTTTTTGAAAAATTGATTGAAACAAAACTGACTACGAGAAAACAGATAAGTAAAGGATTGAATTTTCGTAACATATAATTCCTTTATATTAATTTTACTATTAAAATGTAATGAATATGAAAATCTACTATAAGAAAACTATTTATTAAAATTAATAAAAAATGCCATTTTAACTTTTTTCTAACTTAAAACGTAAAATAATATAATAGCAGTAATAGAACGGTAAGAAACAAAATACTCATCAATATTAAAATATTTATAATTCTCGTTCAGAATTAAACATAATGTTCTGTAAGTTATTTCACAAGGTTCCTTACTAGCATACTCACAAATTTCAGAATTAATTTTTTTATAAAAACCACTTCAACCTTGGTCTCAAGTTTTATAATTTTGTAAGAAGGTTCACAAAAAATTTGCACATCTTAGCGGAAAGGGTGAAAAAAATGTTACAACGAATTACTTCAATTCTGATTCTATCAACTCTCGTTTTTTTTACTATATCATTCTCACAGGATAAAGGTGAAATTAAAGTATATAAAAACGAATTCTGGGAAAAGATTAAAAAGTCTGCCGAAGAGTATAACGAAAAAAAAGAGGAACCAAAGAAAAAATTTACGATGGATTTTTCAGGTTATGATTTACCAACTTCCATTCACGAGTTTTCACAAATCTGGCATAATCCTCCAATCTCTCAAGGCTGGACGGGAACCTGCTGGTGCTTTTCTACTACTTCATATTTTGAATCCGAGATTTACAGATTAACAAATCAAAAGTTGAAACTATCTGAAATGTTTACTGTTTATTGGGAATATGTTGAAAAGGCAAGAAGATTCGTTCGTGAAAGGGGAGACTCATTTTTCGGAGAAGGATCGGAAGCAAATGCAGTGATGAGAATGTGGAAAAAGTACGGAATTGTTCCTGAAAAAGATTATCCGGGTAAACCAGCAGACCAGGAATTTCACGATCATCATTTAATGTTTGCAGAGATGAATAAGTATTTGCAATTCGTAAAAGAGAATAATGCATGGAATGAAGATGATGTTCTTACAACCATCAAATCCATATTAAATCATTATCTCGGTGTACCGCCAGAAAGTATTTCCGATGATGGAAAAGAAATGACACCGAAGGAATACTTTAAAAGTGTTGTTAAGCTCGATCCTGATAATTATATAAATTTTATGTCATTGAAAGAAAAACCTTATAACCAGTTTGCAGAATATGAAGTAGAAGATAACTGGTGGCACAGCAAAGAATATTACAACCTTCCGCTAAATGATTTTATGAAACTGTTAAAAAAGTCTATTCGTGATGGTTACGGAGTCGATCTTGGTGGCGATGTTTCTGAATCAGGTTATGATCCGCTCAAAGATGTAGCAATGATTCCTTATTACGATATTCCATCTCAATGTATAGATGAGAATGCGCGACAGTTCAGATTCAGCAATAAATCTACAACGGATGATCATGGAATTCATTTAGTTGGTTATATGGAAAAAGATGGTGAGGATTGGTACTTAATAAAAGATTCCGGCAGCAGTTCGCGTAACGGTGCAAATGTTGGATATTTCTTTTACCAGGAAGATTACGTAAAACTAAAGATGATGAATATTATGGTTCCGAAAGATTATGCGGAGAAGGTGTTAGTAAGGGATATTAAATAGAATTTAATTTTCTTTGATGTCATCCCATAAGAATCTGTCTCAATGATTAGATATTCCTATGGAATGACATTTTTCGTGAATCTATTTTAATTGATAAATAACTTTTTCACATAGATATCTTCACTTTGTAATTCAAAAACACCCTCTTTATATTTGAAACTTAAATTTCACGAAAAAACTGATTATTAATGCAGAAAATTCATATCAGCAGCCTCAAAAACTACGTTGGGCAGGAAGTAACACTTCAAGGTTGGCTATTCAATAAAAGATCAAGCGGTAAAGTTAGATTTGTAATTTTAAGAGATGGAACCGGTTACGTGCAATGCGTGTTTTTTAAGGGAAATCTGGATGAGGAAACTTTCGATTTAGCTGATAAAATTGGACAGGAATCTTCAATAGAAATAACGGGAAAAGTAAAAGAAGAACCTCGTGCGGTTGGCGGATTTGAACTCGATGGAACCGGATTACAAGTTATTCAGGATGCAAAAGATTACCCGATCACTCCAAAAGATCACGGGATAGAATTTCTACTTGATAACAGGCATTTATGGCTGCGTTCGAAAAAGCAGGTTGCCATAATGAAGATCAGGCATCGTGTGGTTAAGGCTGTGAGAGATTTTTTTGATGAAAGAGGATTTACATTAATGGATCCTCCGATTCTTACTCCCAATTCTGTTGAAGGAACATCTACGTTATTTGAAACTCCATACTTCGATCTTGGCAGTGCTTTCTTAACTCAATCGGGACAGCTTTACGCAGAAGCCGGAGCTATGGCTTTGGGAAAAGTCTATACTTTCGGTCCAACTTTCCGCGCAGAAAAATCCAAGACGAGAAGGCATCTAACCGAATTCTGGATGATCGAACCGGAAGTTGCTTTTGCTGATCTTAACGATGATATGGATTTGGCTGAAGAATTCTTGGAATACGTTGTTCAAACCATATTGAAAGAGAAAGAAGAAGAGTTAAAAGTTTTAGAACGTGATACTACTTCATTACAAAAAGTAATGAAGCCGTTTCCTCGCATCAGTTATGATGAAGCTGTTGAAATTTTGAAAAAGAACGATGTTAATTTCGAATGGGGTAATGATTTTGGCGGTGGTGATGAAACAATCATATCAAATCAGTTTGACAGACCGGTTATGGTTCATCGGTATCCGGCTGAGGTAAAAGCTTTTTACATGAAAAGAGATCCGGAAAATCCTAAGTTAGCACTTGCCGTTGACGTTTTAGCGCCGGAAGGTTATGGTGAGATAATCGGCGGCAGCCAGAGAGAAGACGATTTAGATCAATTATTATCAAGAATAAAAGAGCACAATCTTCCACAAGAGCCATTTGAGTGGTATCTTGATTTAAGAAGATACGGTTCGGTTCCTCACTCAGGATTCGGACTTGGTCTGGAAAGAACCGTTAGCTGGATTTGCGGACTCGATCACCTGAGGGAATCTATTCCGTTTCCGCGAATGATTTACAGAAATACACCATAATATAAATATGAATTTAGTAGTAGTTCTGTTTGCAATATTTGCTTTAGTTTGTGTGTCATCAAGCATTTTGATGGTGACAAGAAGAAACCCGGTTATCTCCGCACTTTTTCTTGTTGTGAACTTTGCCTCGTTAGCAGGTTTGTATCTAACTCTTAATGCACAATTCATAGCAGTTGCACAGGTAATTGTTTATGCCGGGGCAATCATGGTTTTCTTCCTGTTCGTGATTATGCTTATCAATCCAGCCAAAGAAAAAAAGTTTTTGGAGTACAAGCCACAGTTAAAGATTTTCGCATTAGTTATTGCTTTTTTAGTTTTTGTCCAGATAGCATATATAATTTTTGTTGCTCATCCATCGAATGATGTTACACGTGACGTTGCACAAAGTGTAAAAGCTGGAACGGTAGAGCAAATAGGAAGAGAATTATTTACAAATTATGTTTTACCGGTTGAGGCTGTTGGTTACTTGCTATTGTCTGCTGCAATCGGTGCGTTGGTTTTAGCTAAAAAGAAATTTCAATAAGTGCTATGCAAATACCTATAGAATATTATTTAATATTAAGCGCAATTATGTTCAGTACCGGAGTAGTTGGTGTTCTTATCAGAAGGAATGCAATCGTTGTGTTTATGAGTATAGAACTTATGTTGAATTCGGCTAACTTAACGCTAGTTACATTTTCATCTTATTTAGGTAATTCAATCGGACAGATATTTGTATTTTTTGTGATGGCAGTTGCTGCTGCTGAAGCTGCAGTTGGCTTGGCAATAATCATTGCTCTGTTCAGAAATAAACTAACAGTTAACATAGACGAAATTAATATTTTTAAGTGGTAGGAAGCCTCCTCCATCTCCCCAAAAGGGGGAGGGAAGTAAAGAGAAATTTATATCGATTTTATGAATGTTAATAAAAATAGATATCTTGATAAGAAATTAAAGATTGAAGTGTTCTTATCACTCTCCCCTTCGGTGAGAGCCGGAGAGGGGCTATTATGATCAATTTAATTTACTTAACAATTTTATTTCCTCTCATTGGCTTCATTATTAATGGAGTTTTTGGAAGCAAAATCAAAAACGAAAAGGTAATCGGTGTTATCGGCAGCGGTGCGATCGGATTATCCTTTCTCATTGTAGTTTTTGCTTTCTTTGAAACACTTTCTTTACCTGTTAAAGAAAGAACTCACATTGTTGAGTTATTTACCTGGCTAAAAGTCGGTGGTTTAGATGTAAGCATCGCTTACCAGGTTGATCAGCTTTCGTTAGTGATGGCTTTAATTGTAACCGGTGTTGGTTTTGTAATCCATGTTTATTCCATCGGTTACATGCACGGGGATAAAGCTTTCTGGAGATTTTTTGCTTATCTGAATCTTTTCATCTTTACGATGATGAATCTCATTCTTGCCGATAATTTTGTTTTGATGTTTTTAGGTTGGGAAGGCGTTGGTCTTTGCTCATATTTACTAATAGGATTCTGGTATGATAAAGATTTTGAAAAAAGTACAACTTCCGCTGCCGGATTAAAAGCATTTATAGTAAACAGAATAGGCGACGTCGGTTTTCTGCTCGGAATGTTTTTAATCTACTTAGTTTTTAATTCGCTTAATTTTGCAGAAGTTTTTTCACGTGCTACAACTTTTCATATTTCTGAACATATCTTCACGTTAATTGCAATATTTTTATTTATAGGTGCTACTGGTAAATCCGCACAGATTCCTCTTTACGTTTGGTTGCCCGATGCAATGGCTGGTCCTACACCTGTATCGGCACTTATACATGCCGCAACGATGGTAACTGCGGGTGTTTATATGGTTGCACGTACCTCCATCATTTTTGCATCTGCTCCAACGGCAATGATGGTGGTTGCAGTGATTGGTGTATTTACAGCTTTCTTTGCCGCGACTATTGGCATGGTTCAGAACGATATTAAAAAAGTTTTGGCTTATTCTACAATCAGTCAGTTGGGTTATATGTTTCTTGCGATGGGTGCCGGAGCATTTTCGGCAGGAATTTTTCATGTGATGACTCACGCATTCTTCAAAGCATTATTATTTCTTGGTGCAGGTTCAGTTATTCATTCTATGCACGAACAGCAGGATATCAGGCATTACGGCGGATTGAAAAAATATATGCCGGTTACTTATGGGACTTTTCTGGTTGCAGCAATTGCTATATCAGGTGTTCCACCGCTTTCAGGCTTTTTCAGCAAGGATGAAATTCTCTGGTACTCATACACAAATATTGGTTTTGTTTTCTGGCTTATTGGTGTTATTACAGCAGTGATGACAGCATTTTATATGTTCAGACTTCAGTTTCTCACTTTTCATGGCAAGTCAAGATTTGATGAAAAGAAAACTCATCCCCACGAATCTCCCAGAGTGATGACAATTCCATTAATAATTTTGGCTGTTCTCGCAGCAATCGGAGGATTTATTGGAATTCCTGAATTGTTCTCAGGTGAACACGGTAATCTTTTCCACTCGTGGCTTGAACCGATCTTCAAATCGGCGGAATTGAAATTATCATACTTCGGCTCTCACTCTCATTTTGAAGAATATCTGTTTATGATAATCTCTATAGTTGGTGCCGTAGCGGGTATTCTTGTTGCCGGATATATTTATCTTCGAAAGCCACAGGTTGCAGACAGACTTTCAGCAAGATTTAAAAGTATTTATCGTTTACTCTTAAATAAATACTACGTTGATGAAGCTTATGATGCAACGGTTGTTAATCCTTTAGTTAATACATCGAAATCATTTTTGTGGAAGATATTTGACAGCAAAATAATCGATGGATTTATAAATGCAGTAGCTTCGTGGATTGGAAATCTTTCTTCGTTGATACGAAAAATACAAACAGGTGTTGTACAATCGTATGCACTAGTTATGATGATTGGGATTCTTCTCGCTCTATTCTGGATAATAATGAGCTTATAAAAAATGGAAAATAGTCTACTCTTAACATATTTGTTGCTCGTTCCTGTTGCCGGGTCAATCATTCTGCTTTTCTTCAAAGCTGAGGATGAAAGGATCATCAAATATTTTGGTTTGTTTGTCTCAACGGTTGTATTCCTGCTATCGATCTATATCTATTTTAATTTTGATTCTGAAAATTCTTCATTCCAGTTCATACATCAATTCAAATGGATTGAAACTCTAAATATTCATTACAAAGTTGGTATCGATGGAATGTCGATACTGCTCGTTGTATTAACTACTTTTCTTACTCCGCTTACTTTGATTTCAAGCTGGTCAAGTGTTAAGAAAAAAGTAAAAGAATTTACATTCTTTATGCTGTTTCTCGAAGTCGGAATGCTCGGAGTTTTTGTTTCGCTGGACCTCTTCCTTTTTTACATTTTCTGGGAAGCTATGCTCATCCCGATGTATTTCATCATCGGTATCTGGGGAGGCGAAAGAAGAATTTACGCAGCCGTAAAGTTTTTTATCTATACAATGGCTGGCAGCTTACTGATGCTTGTTGCAATAATCTGGCTTGCTATTCATGCTTCCAGCTATCTTGGTGGTTTTACAACTGATCTCGAACAGCTATACAAAGTTGCACCGCTGTTTGATCAATCAACACAAAATTATTTATTCCTCGCTTTTGGAATCAGCTTTGCTATAAAAGTTCCGTTGTTTCCGTTCCACACCTGGTTGCCCGATGCGCATGTTGAAGCACCGACTGCAGGCAGTGTAATACTTGCCGGTGTATTACTGAAGATGGGAACTTATGGATTTTTACGCTATAATCTTCCATTGTTCCCGGCAGCGTCAACACATTTTGCATCTTTCATTTCGATACTTGCAATAATCGGAATCATCTACGGTGCACTTGTGGCCATGGTTCAAACGGATATGAAAAAGCTGGTTGCTTATTCTTCTGTTGCACATCTTGGTTTTGTTATACTTGGAATTTTTGCTTTAACACAGGAATCTGTTCAAGGTGCAATCATTCAGATGATAAATCACGGTTTATCAACGGGTGCTTTATTCCTTTTGGTAGGATTTATTTACGAAAGAACTCACACAAGAGAAATTTCTTACTATGGTGGAATTGCCAAAATCGTTCCTGTTTACTCTTTCTTCCTGATGCTGGTTTCATTATCGTCAGTTGGATTGCCGGGGTTAAACGGATTTGTTGGTGAGTTTTTGATTTTACTCGGCTCGTTTAAATCAAGCGTATTAAATAGCTGGTGGTATACGGGATTTGCTGCTACGGGAGTTATACTTGCGGCAGTTTATCTTTTATGGATGTATAAGAGAGTTGTATTTGGAAAAGTGGTTAATCCAAAAGTTGAAGAGCTAACGGATTTGAACAAAAGAGAAATTTCTATTTTAGTTCCGATAATTATTTTCATAGTATGGATTGGTGTTTACCCAAGTACATTTCTTCATGTTTCTGATAAGACAACAACTAAAATTATACAGCAGGTTCAGAATCCACCTAAAGCAGAATTGAAATAATGATAGATGAATAAAAAGTATTATACATATTTTTTCTCGATTATACTTTTGGTATTGGTAACCAGTGGCAACCTGTTTGCATCGGGCACTGTAAATCCTGAACAATCCGAAACAGCACATCATCTACCGGATGTTTTTATGGTTATCCCGTTTGTTGTTCTTCTTTTAATGATCGCAACCGGTCCGCTATTTTATCATCATTTCTGGGAAAAACACTATCCTAAAGTCGCAATGTTTCTCGGTTCTATTACCGTGGTTTATTATCTGGTTGCATTAAGTGATTCACATAGCATTCTTCATTCATTGGCAGAGTATTTATCGTTTATTGCTTTGCTTGCTTCACTATTTGTCGCTTCCGGAGGAATTTTACTCAGAGTTGATCGAAAAGCTACACCTTTCGTTAATGTTTTATTTCTTTTGTTCGGTGCAGTAATTGCGAACATTATCGGTACAACAGGTGCTTCGATGTTATTGATTCGTCCTTATATAAGAATGAATCAGAACCGGATAAAAGCTTATCATATAATTTTTTTCATTTTTATTGTAAGTAACATTGGTGGTGGTCTAACTCCAATTGGTGATCCGCCTTTGTTTCTTGGATTCTTAAGAGGCGTTCCTTTCTTCTGGGTAATCAGCAATGTGCTTCATATCTGGTTTCCAACGATATTAATTATTCTTGGAGTCTTTTTCGTCTTCGATTATTTAAATAAAGGCAATGGAGAAAACTCTGATAACGAATTCACGGGTAAAATAGAGTTTAAGGGTTTCAGAAATGTTGTATATCTGGCGATCATAATTGTATCGGTTTTTATAGATCCCGCAGTTTTTGAGTGGGTGCCGAGTCTTTCTCCGCTTCCTTTTGGAATAAGAGAAATAATAATGTTCTCGGTCGTTTACCTTTCTTATAAACATGCAAATGAAGATATCCTAAAAGCTAATGAATTTGATTTCGAACCGATTAAAGAAGTTGCATATCTTTTCATCGGAATATTTATGACGATGATTCCGGCGTTACAATTAATTGCACACGAAGCAAATATTTTAAGTGATGAATTAAACGCAGGAATTTTTTATTGGGCAACCGGCGGTCTGTCGGGATTTTTAGATAACGCACCTACTTACCTCAATTTTCTGAGCGCGGCAATGGGCAAATACAGTCTTGATGTAAATGTTAAAGAGCAGGTTCAGGAATTTGTAATCCACGACGAAATTTATTTAAGAGCAATTTCCGTTGCAGCAGTATTTTTTGGAGCGATGACTTACATTGGCAACGGACCAAATTTCATGGTAAAATCGATTTGCGAAAGAGCAGGTATCAAGATGCCGAGCTTTTTTACTTATATAGTTAAATTTTCGATTCCGATTTTAATCCCGATATTCTTTATTGTCTGGGCTTTATATTTTAAATAATAAACAGATTTGAATTATGAGTAAAATAGAAGAAGTTCTGAAAAATAAATTGCCGGGTCTTTGTTACGGCAATAGAATTATTCTTCCTTTTAAAGCACATTTTCTTAAGGTAATTATCAATTCAAATATAATTATGGATTTTTCTCCCGGCTCAAAAGGAATATATATTCGTGAGAAAGAAGATTTCACCGATCTCTACTTTAACGATTATGAAGACCTGAAAAACGATGTAACAAAGTTCGAAGCAATTAAAATGGTTGTGGTTGAGAAGGGGAAAGACATATTCAATTTTAATAATCATATAAAAATCGCTTTGTATCTTGAAGACAAACATAAAGTCCGAATCGAGCCAAGCGATCACGACATTATATTTTTAGAGTAAGTATGCTGAATAATATTCAAGAGTTCTATAGTATTTTACCTTTGGTTATTCTCGGTGCCGCAATTTTAATTTCGGTCGTTATCGAGATGTATTCCGAAAACAGTGAGAAAATCCTGCCCTGGTTTTCAATTCTTGCTTTTGGATCTGTTGCGGTTTATTCGTTATTGAATCTGGAACAGAACTTAGAGGTTTTACAAAATGCACTTGCCGTAGGTGGAGTTGTAAATATCTTCTGGTTCATATTTAATATCGGTGCTGCAATTGTTTGTCTTCTTTCCGTAAACTACATAAAAAAATATGGAACGTATTTCGGTGAATATTATATAATCATACAAAGTTCTGTTCTTGGAATGATGCTTATAGCAGGTGCAAGAGACCTGATAATGATTTTTCTTGGATTGGAAATCATGTCAATCTCTTTTTACGTGCTTGCAGGATTCAACAGGAAACGCACTTCATCTAACGAAGCTTCTCTTAAATACTTTTTACTTGGAGCATTCGCCACAGGATTTTTGGTTTACGGTATGGCTCTTATTTATGGTAAAGCCGGTTCAACTTCAATCGACGTCATAGCCCAGAAATTTTCTGTTCTTAATACAGATGTTCTTTTCTTAGTCGGGATTTTGTTATTCCTGATAGGATTTTCTTTTAAGATTGCCGCATTCCCTTTTCACATGTGGGTACCGGATGTTTACCAGGGTTCACCAACTACTGTTGCAGGATTGTTTTCCACAGCAGGCAAAGCAGCAGCATTCAGTGCACTGATAATAATTCTCTCTGCATTTTTTGTTAGTTCAGGTAATACTTTTTTCAAACCGTATCTTTCTGTCATCGCAGTCTTTTCAATGCTTTTTGGAAGCATAGTTGCGATTATGCAAACAGATATTAAAAGAATGCTTGCATATTCTTCCATTGCTCACGCCGGGTATATGTTGATTGGATTAGCTGCAGGAAATTCAGATGGAATTGCTGGGATAATTTTTTATTTGGCTGCGTACACTTTTATGAATCTTGCAGCATTTGGAATTGTTTCTATTATTGAAGGAGAGAATGAAGCAAACCTGAATATTGATTCTTATGCAGGATTAGGTTCACGCAGTCCGGTTCTTGCAGGTTTGTTAGCGTTGATTATGTTTGCTTTATCAGGCATTCCACCGTTTGCAGGATTTTTCGGTAAGTATTATGTTTTCATTGCAGCTATCAAAGCAGATTTAACATGGCTGGCAATAGTTGGAATTATATCAAGCGTTATCAGTATTTATTTTTATCTCAGGATTGTTGTAGTGATGTATTTCAAATCTTCGGATTTACAGGAGAAACCGGTGATCAACTTCAGCGAAATGTTTGGCGTTGCAATTTCTGTAGTCCTGGTTATTGCACTTGGTTTGGCACCCGGTTCACTTATAAATTTGATTACAACTTTTTTTAAGTTTTAAGATTATTTCATCCGCACTTTTTTTGATTAAGAAATGATACCTCTTTATTCTACGGATCAAATTCGTAAGATCGATGAGAACGCCATTAACAAACTCGGCATCCCGGGTATGGTGTTGATGGAGAATGCATCGA
This sequence comes from bacterium BMS3Abin03, assembly GCA_022340715.1. Taxonomy (GTDB): domain Bacteria; phylum Bacteroidota; class Ignavibacteria; order Ignavibacteriales; family Ignavibacteriaceae; genus BMS3ABIN03. The sequence goes on from JAJDNK010000298.1 coordinate 11,349, forward strand.
GAGAAATTTTTCAATCCATAACGAATAATTTCGATTTCAGAAATATCGGATTTGTTTGCGGTAAAGGTAATAACGGCGGAGACGGTTTTGCGGCTGCAAGGCATTTTGTAAATGCCGGGTATGATGTAAAAGTCCTTTACTTAGGAAAGCCGGATGAAATGTCACCCGATTGCAGATCAAATTTTTCTATTCTGAAAAAGATCGCTTCATCTCAAAAGAATATTTCTATATCTAAGCTAAAAAGTCCGGGTGATGTTTCTCAATTAAAAAAATGTGATATAATCTGCGATGCACTTCTCGGCAGCGGTGCAAAAGGCGATCTTCGCGAACCGTATTTATCCATCGTAAAGAAGCTGAATAAAATTAATTCTTTCAAAGTTGCAATTGATATTTCCACAGGATTGGATGCCGATAAAGGTTATTCTAAGGAAGCATTTTACACTGATCTGACAATCACTCTTGGCGGTTATAAAAAAGGATTATTTTTTGGCGATGGATATGCTTATTCCGGAGAAATTGAAAAGGGGGGTATCGGAATTCCTGATAACTATCTCGGATCACTTTCAACCAAAGAATATTTAATTGAACCTGAAGATGCATTAGCAGGTTTGCCGGAGAAGAAAAGGAACATTAATAAATACTCTTCGGGTAAAGTTTTGAATATTGCAGGTTCGGAATCTTATCCCGGTGCTGCTGTTCTTACTTCAAAGTCGGTATTTAAAATTGGAGCAGGTGCTTCGATTCTTGCTTATCCCAAATCGGCAAGA
>JAJDNK010000278.1 GCA_022340715.1 bacterium BMS3Abin03
TAATATAGTTATCTTCTCCATCATAGACATTACCATTCAAATCATATCCGTAATTGTTTACTCCCAAACTCGTCATAATTTCTCTATAGGACTGTGTTCTATTTGGATCATTCAGACGACCGGCAATAGGGGTTACGTTTCTATTTGTGATTCCGAAATTACGGATTGTATAAGTCTGCAGTTCACCACCAAATTTAAGTGAATGATGTTCGTCAATGTCTGAAGAAAATGCAGCATTAAAATTAAAATTTTCACTCTTCGACTTAAGATATGGTGAGATAACATCACCTGGAGCATTAAAACTAAAGGTGAAGACCTGATAAGGTGATGGAGTCCGATAGCGCCCTGTTGGTTCATTTTCTCTTCTTATCCAATTGATTCCGACATCAGCATTAGCAACACTATCTCCATAACCAATAAAATTATCTTTTAGATAAGGGTCATATCTATGATCAGTATTAAAAGCATATCCAACATTCACTTCATAGTAAGTTGTTGGATTTAAAATATGTGTCATTTTAAGGTTAAAGACACCGCTTGTCTGATCAATTTTTCCTACCCTGTCCAAATCAAGTATTCTTAAAAGCTGCCCTGAATAACCAGACTGACCATTTGCTGCATCTACATATCCATTACCATCATAAGTTTTCAAGTTGGAATAAGATCCCACCAATCTGAAAATAAATGGATTAAAATCGAATGTAATTGATCCGGTTCCTGAATATATTTGTAAGGAATTTTTATACACAGCCCCGGCGGGATAAGTAAAATCAATAGCTGTGTATGGCTCAACTGCGGGATCAGAGATTACACCAAGATTAATTCCGGGATAAGGTTGAGGTCCTTGATCATTCTGAAAATTATTTTCAAATAATCCAAAAAACTTGATTTGAGGAGTAAAAATAGGGCCGCTTAAGGTTGCTGTGAAATCACTATAACCATACCAATATGCTCCTAATCTTTTCTTACCATCAAACCGACTATCTCTGCCTTTAAACGATATATTATCTGTAATATACTCTACACTTGCTTTCCAATTGGGGGTACCTGATTTAATTTGACCACGCACAATACCGGAATTTGCACCACCAAATTCTGCGGTATAACCACCTGCCTGTACGGAAATTTCTTCCAGTGCATCTTGTGAAATATTTAGATCACTTCCACCAAGATAGGGGTTCGTGACATTTGTACCCTCAATGTAATATTTTACCTCATCCTGACGACCACCTCTTACATAAATTGTTTTATCCTGAAAAACAACGCCAGGTGTCAGTGCTAATATATTGTCAATTCCCCTTACGGGAAGGGACGCAATATCATCACTCGTTGTTATTCTTTGGGCGTTAGTATTACTTTTATTAATAAGAGGCCTTTGTGAAACAACAACAACCTCGCCTACATTTACACCCTCAGCAGGCAACTGAAAATTAAGTTCAGTTGTCAAGTCTGCATTGATGCGCACATCAGAGGTTGTTATGGTCTGGTAACCAATATAAGACGCTTTTACGTCATAGGTTCCAGCATCCAAATTCAGAATAGTATACTCACCATTGACATCCGTAGCGGCACCAAACGATGTTCCCAATACTAACACGTTAGCACCTACTAGAGGCTCACCCGAATCAAGGTCAGTAATTTTTCCTTTTAACTTTCCTGTTGTACCTGCATAAACTAGTATAGGTATCAACAATAAAGTAAATAGAAAAGTGTATACTCTATTCATATTCTCTCTCCTATTTTAGTGATTGTGAAATTATTTTTAATGGTTATGCGCTAAAAATATTACTATCATATTTATGAGTTTCGAAATCAGTTTAATATCACCGGGATAACAAACCATAGCTTTTAACATCGACGGGAATGTTTATTATTCACAAATAACATTTATTTAGGTGTTAAACAGTTCGGCATATAATTATTAATGAGCAAACTGTTCTCTAATGAAAAGAGTAAAAAACATTCATATATTTCCAAAATTATCTTAAAATAGAATTATTATAAATATAACGTCCTAAAATATTTTCACTAATTCAACACTTATTTTATCCTTTAATCATTTTTTGTCACAATTATTCGATTTTTTACAGAAATTGCATTTTTTACACCGGATAAAAATTTTATACCTTGAAAAAATCATTGCCGGTTAGAAAACAATAGTTAATAAAATGCTTTTATATCTCTAGTGAATATATTAGTTAAGATATAGCATTCTTTATTGTTATAGCATATTCAATTTAAATCTCTATATCTGGTAAGTTTTCTAAATATTATTCCCTGATAGCTCTCCTGATTATCTGATTATTAACTCTTTGCCTTTTATAAAAAAAGACCGCCTTTAAATTCAAGACGGTCTTTTAAATTAACAGTAAATATTATTAATTCTTATTCCATACTCGCAGGAGCATGAGCTAACCAAGTTCCACTGATACCCTTAATCTGAGTGTTGCTCCATGTTTTAACTCTTATACTAAAACCATCCCTCGAAATCGACATTGCACTAACATCATATCTGACAGCGGTTTGATCACTGGCATCGAGCATTGTTACACTCAAGACAACGTCAGGTTTTACATCAAATGGGGTATCGAAGGAGACATTAATTGTCATAATCCTGTCGCCCTCATTTTTATTAAGAGTATAGTTAGTGGTAGCTGTACTAACACCCCAACTGCCGCTTTCCACCTGAGACTGTGCAATAGAAAATGTGGATAAACCGAATAAAAGAACTAATAACGAAACACCTAATATTTTTTTCATTGGACCTCCTTAATAATTGTTGTTAAAGATAACGTTAGTAAAATAGTACGTTTCTATATTTAATACAACATTGCTTTCTCAATTAATTTGTTAAAAAGATACAATTGACACCTTTTTAGGAATATATTACCCCCGTAAATTTCTGTAAAATCTCTATTACATTATGTAAATTTATTATTAATTATAATTGCTTAAGCCCTAACACAATATGATAGTTTACATAAACGGGGATTTTTTGCCAAAAGAAGAAGCAAAACTTTCTCCTTTCGATCGTGGATTTTTATTTGCCGACGGAGTTTATGAAGTTATCAGGACTTACAATGGAAAACTATTCAGGTACGAGGATCATATGGATAGATTAAGAAGAAGTATGGATTCTATAAAGCTCGAATATGATCTTTCTTCTATCAAAAATATTATTCATCAATTAATAGAATACAATAATTTAGATAAAAATGAATCGTTAATATATATTCAGATTACCCGCGGTATTTCAGTGCCACGTTCTCATAAATTTCCGGAATCGGTTCTCCCCACTATATTTATATCTACGACGCAAATTGAAGAGAATGATACAGACAGAAAAAAGGGGATCAGCATAATTACACTTGAAGACTTACGCTGGAAGAGATGTGATATCAAATCTGTTTCATTACTGCCTACGGTTCTATCTAACGAAGAAGCTAATAAAAAAGGAGCACGGGAAGCAATATTGTTTAGAGACGGACTTATTACGGAAGGGACACATACTAACTTCTTTGCAGCAAAAGATGAAACTATTTTTACTGCTCCTGAAGGCAATCATATATTATCAGGTATAACGAGAAAAATTGTATTAGAACTTTGTAATCAGCTTGATATTCCGATTTCAGAAGAGTTTATTAAAAAAGATAAATTAAAAACTTTCGAAGAATTTTTCGTTACCAGCACCACAAAAGAGATTACCCCTGTTATAAAAATTGATTCTCTCACAGTATCAGGAAATCAACCCGGGCAATTAACAATGATATTACAAAACGAATTTGGAAAACTAACTATAACGAATTAAGTATTACAAGCTTTGAAAAATCAAAACGAGCATACCGCAAATATTTTTATACTTACTGGTGAATGGACAGACAGAAAAGGAAGTAACATTCTGCGGTTTATTGGTACTTCCAAAGAATCTGGTGCTGTTGAGGTTATCATAACCAATAACAATCCCGTGTTCTTCATACAAAGAAACTTTGCGGATTTAAATTTGAATGTGCCCTATACACGTAAAGAGGTTAAGCTGAAATCTTTTCACAAACAAGATGTCGATGCACTGTATTTTAATACGCAAGCCGATTTAAGAAAAGCAGCCGATATGCTTCATCAGAACGGAATTACAACTTATGAATCCGATATCGATCCGGCTCGGAGATATTTAATGGAAAGATTTATAAATGCACAGATAAAAGTAACGGGCAGCAGTATAAAGAAGGGAAAGCTTACAAGTTTTACAAATCCTGCTCTTGAGCCAGATGAAATTTCACCTGAATTTGTTGTCGCCTCCATCGATATCGAAACAGGTGCACACAGCGGGAGATTATATTCTATTGCGATTCATATAACCTCAAAGAAAAAAGAGATTAAGCAAGTCTTTATAGTAGATGAAGAAAAAAGTAAGCTTAACGATTTTATAGAATCATTCCCTGATGAAAAAGAATTATTAATTCATTTCATAAAATGGTTCAATGAAATTGATCCTGATATAATTATAGGATGGCATGTAATAGGATTCGACCTGATGTTTCTCGAAAAGAAGTGCGAAGAACATCATATTCCATTTGATATTGCTAGGGGAAACGGGAGGGTTTCGTTACGTATAAGAAAGCCAAGAGGTTACTTTGCCTCGATAACCGGCAGAGTTGTAATTGACGGACCACCGGCACTCAGATCATCATTTTTTACATTTGAAGATTATCGGCTCGAAACCGTTGCCCAGGAATTATTAGCCGAGGGAAAGACTATCTCACAAGATCATGATAAAGTTGAGGAAATTGACCGGCTTTTCAACGAAGATAAAAATTCATTAGCAGAATATAATCTTAACGATGCCCTGCTGGTTACTAACATTTTCAGAAAATCAGCCCTAATTGAGTTATCAATACGAAGATCACAACTATCTGGATTATTAATGGATCAGCTTGGTATGATGACACTCGCTTTTGATCACTTTCTTCTACCACGAATGCATAGGGTAGGATACGTTGCACCGAATATAAAAGATCTTGAAACAACTGATCATGCAGCCGGTGGTTATGTCATGGACCCCAAACCAGGAATTTATAGTGATATTGTAATTCTAGATTTTAAGAGTCTGTACCCCACGATAATTCAAACTTTTAAAATTGATCCTTTATCGAGATTACTTTCCGATAAGGATACTATTGAAACTTTGAACGGTTATAAATTCTCTTCGACAAATCATTTTCTTCCTGACTTCATAACACGACTAATGGAACAGCGTGCCCTGGCAAAAAAGATAAGGGACAAGCAGCTTTCC
>JAJDNK010000008.1 GCA_022340715.1 bacterium BMS3Abin03
ATTCATCCTGTAAATAAAAAAGATGTTGGTCACAGACTTGCACTTGCAGCAGAAAAAATAGCTTATAGTGATGATATTATTTATTCAGGTCCAATTTATAAATCAATGAAAATTGAAAACAATAAAATAATCTTGACCTTCTCAAATATAGGTAGCGGTTTGGTTGCTAAAGGGACAGGAAAATTAAAGTGTTTTGAAGTATGCGGTATCGATGATGAATTCTATCCTGCTGAAGCTAAAATTGTAAATAATGCAATTGTAGTATCGTCTGATGAAGTAAATGCACCGGTTGCTGTTAGATATGCGTGGGCTAATAATCCTGAAGGTGCAAACTTATATAATAAAGAAGGATTGCCTGCAACACCTTTTAGAACAAGTGAACTTTATTAAGTGAAAAAGTATATCAAAGTTAGTTTATCTAAGTTAGGGAATATGAAAAGAATTATTGTCACTCCAGTAGCGATATTATTATTTATCTCATCCATTAATATTCTTGCACAAAAATTTCAAAGTGATAACGGCGATGGGACTTATACCAACCCGGTGATTGCAGCAGATTTTCCTGACCCTGATGTTATCAGTGTAGATGATACTTATTACATGGTTAATACTACTATGTTCATCTTTCCGGGAGTTACGGTTCTTAAATCAAAAGACCTCGTAAACTGGGAGTATTGCAGTAATGCTGTTCAGCGGTTTGATTTTAGTCCCTGTTACGATCTTGATGAATGCAATAGGTACAGACACGGGCAATGGGCAACAAGCTTGAAATACCACAACGGAATATTCTATTTGCTGTTTATTACTCTTGATGAGGGCGGTTTTTTATGTACCGCAGAAAAACCTGAAGGTCCGTGGCAGATAAAACATTTACCAAAAGGATTTTACGATGCTGGTTTGTTCTTTGATGATGATGGAAGAATTTATGTAGCTCACGGTTATAGTAATATATATATGACGGAGTTGGATAAAAATTTTGCACCGATAACTAAGGATTCACTGATCATTGTAGGAGATATAAGGAAGGGTCTTGAAGGTTCACACGTTTATAAGATTAACGGTTATTATTATTTATACTGTACCTATGGCGGACTTGATGGAATACAAGCAGCCTTTCGATCTAATAATATATATGGTCCTTACGAAGAAAAAGTTGTAATTAGTGAAACAACACACGGTCCTAACTTTGGAATACACCAGGGAGCACTTATCCAAACACAAACCGGGGAATGGTGGACTATGTTGTTTGTTGATAGTGGTCCGTTCGGACGTTTTCCATCTTTGCAGCCTGTTACCTGGGTTGATGGTTGGCCAATGGTTGGGGTAGATGGACACGCGGTTGTAACATACAAAAAACCGGATGTTGGAAAAACTTATCCCATCAAAGTCTTACCAACATCAGATGAATTTGAAAATGGAACATTAGGTATGCAATGGGGATGGAATCATAATCCTGATCCTGCTAAATGGTCATTAACTGAAAATCCCGGATATCTAAGACTTCAAACAGTAAAAGCGGTTGATAGTTTGCCCAAAGCACGCAACACACTTACACAAAGAATGTTTGCATATTATTCGGATACATTAGCTTCCATTGCAATCACAAAAATGGATTTTGGAAATATGAAAGAAGATGATATCGCAGGGCTGGCAGTATTTCAAGATCCCTATGCATTTATTGGAATAGAAAAAGTGGATGGAAAAAATTATATCATAATGGTGAATAATGGTGAAACAATCGATTCTTCAGAAATCAATAGCTCAACTATCTATTTAAAAGCAAGTGCTATCTATGGTTCCGGTGCTGCTCATTATTTTGATGATCTGGCTGCACCCGGTACAGGTACAGCTTCATTCTCATACAGCTTAGACAATAAATCGTTCATTAAGATTGGGAACGAACTTAATATGAAGTTCAATCTCACAATCTTCACAGGAAATAAATTTTGCTTATTTAATTATGCAACTAAAGAGCTTGGCGGTTATGTTGATTTTGATTGGTTCAAAACAAATGCAGATTTGAAAGACTAAATTATTATGAAGAATATTTTACTAATTACTTTTTATTTTCTTATTGGAACAGTTTTATACGCACAAAGCGATACATTACTAAAAATCTGGTATAATCAACCCGCAAAACAATGGATCGAGGCATTGCCAATTGGTAATGGACGTTTAGGAGCAATGGTTTTCGGAGATCCTTCAAATGAAAAAATCCAGCTAAATGAAAGTACAGTTTGGGGAGGCCAGCCTAACCGAAATGATAATCCTGATGCTAAAGATGCTTTGCCTGAAGTGAGGAAATTAATTTTTGAAGGCAAATACAAAGAAGCACAGGACCTGGTAAATCAAAAATTTATCAGCAGGATTTCGCAAGGTATGCCTTATCAAACAGTTGGAAACCTAGAAATTAAATTCGCAGGACACGAAAATTTTAAGAACTATTACCGTGAATTAAATATTGAAACTGCAGTTACATCTACACGTTATGATGTTGATGGAATAACTTATTATTATGAGGCTTTTGCTTCATTCCCGGATCAGGTTATAATCTGTCGAATTACTGCGAGTGAGCCTGGAAAAATTAATTTTACTGCAACAATGAATCGTGCTTTAACAGTAGATATTTCAATTGAAGGTAACGATAAATTAATTATGTTCGGAGTGACAGGCGATTGTGATTCTGTAAAAGGTGCAGTTAAATTTCAAGCACAAGTTAAAATAGAATCTGAGGGTGGGTCAATATCTTCAACTGATACCAGTTTGGTTGTAAACAATGCAAACGTTGCAACTTTGTATATCTCAATTGCATCGAGCTTTAATAATTATAACGACATTAGCGGTGACGCCGGTACAAGAGCAAACGCCTATCTTGAAAAAGCTTTACAAAAAAATTATGAACAAGCTTTAAAAGATCATATTGCTGATTATCAGAATTATTTCAACAGGATCAGCATTGATTTAGGCGTAAATGATTCTACAAAAAATCCAACCGACATTCGGATTGATCAATTCGCAAAGGGCGACGACCCTCAACTTGCAGCATTATATTTTCAGTTCGGTCGTTACCTGCTCATTTCTTCTTCGCGCCCCGGCAGTCAGCCTGCAAATCTTCAGGGAATCTGGAACAATCAACTTTACCCGCCCTGGGATAGTAAATATACTGTAAATATTAATACCGAGATGAACTATTGGTTATCCGAACCAACAAATCTCAGTGAAATGAATGAACCGCTTATTCAGATGGTAAAAGAACTTTCTGAAACAGGAAAGAAGACAGCAGAAGACATGTATGGTGCGGATGGATGGGTCTTGCATCATAACACAGACATCTGGTGGATCAACGGACCTGTAGATGGATCGTTCTGGGGAATGTGGCCAATGGGAGGCGCTTGGCTTTGTCAGCATTTATTTGAAAAGTATGAATATAACGGCGATAAAGAATATCTTAAATCTGTTTATCCAGTACTGAAAAGTGCTGTAGAATTTTATCTTAGTTTTTTAGTAGAAGAACCTATACACAAGTGGCTTGTTGTTTGTCCATCTGTTTCACCGGAAAACGCACCTTCGGTTCATCCTGAATCTTCGATTTCCGAAGGAACAACAATGGATAATCAGTTGCTGTTCGATCTTTTTACTAAGACAATAAAAGCTGCAAAGATTCTAAATTTAGATAAAGATTTTTTTCCCAATGTTGAATGCACTCTCAAGAGATTGCCGCCTATGCAGATTGGTCAATATGGGCAGTTACAGGAATGGATTGAAGATTGGGATAATCCTGAAGATCACCACAGACATGTTTCTCATTTGTACGGAGTATTTCCATCTAATCAGATTTCACCCTTCCGAACACCTAAACTTTTTGATGCGGCTCGTACTTCACTCATATTTCGTGGAGATCCTTCAACAGGCTGGTCGATGAATTGGAAAATCAATTTATGGGCTCATTTTTTAGACGGTAATCATGCTTATAAATTAATAACTGATCAGATTAGTCTTGTTGATAAAGGAGGATTTGGAAAAGGCGGCACTTACCCGAATATGTTTGATGCTCATCCACCTTTTCAGATAGATGGTAATTTTGGTTTTACTTCCGGCATTACTGAAATGCTTTTACAAAGTGATGATGACGCAATCTTTATTCTACCCGCATTACCTGACGTTTGGAAAAACGGAAGTATAAAAGGTCTTCGGGCACGTGGCGGATTTGAAATAGAAGATATGGAATGGAATGACGGGAAAATCACCAAGATAGTCATCAAATCAAATTTAGGAGGTAATTGCAGGATTCGTACTTATTCAAAATTAAAAGCAGAAGGTGACATATCACTTAAGCTTGCTGAAGGTGAAAATCAAAATCCATTTTACCAAACACCTGATATCAAACAACCTTTAATTTCTGACAAGGCAAACCTGAATGATATAAAATTGAAAAAGACTTTTATCTACGATTTTAAAACCACACCAGGGGAGGAATATATCTTTTCGCAATGAATATAAAATGAATTACGAACAGGGAGAATTTAGTGATAATAAGACACCATAAAAATTTAATCTTATATTTAATACTTATTGTATTATTAACATTCAACGCCGGTATTTCTCAGCAAAATCCAAAAATAGAACTAATTGAGGATTACAATAGATGGGGATGGGATGTCTGGGTAATGAGCAATGATTTGGTTACCGTGGCAATTGTTCCGGTTATTGGAGCAAGAATTATGCAATATGATCTGGGTGATCATCCTTCAATATTTGTAAATCCAGCAGAATTTGGCAATACATATACGCCTGAATTTTCCGGTTTTTGGCCAAATTTTGGAGGCTTTAAAAACTGGCCAGCACCGCAAGCAATCTGGAACTGGCCTCCCCCGCCAACTCTGGATTACGGTTTATACGAAGCAGTTGCCGATACATTACCTGATTCGGTCAGCTTAACAGTTACCAGTCCTGTTGAACAATGGCGAGCACCGGATTTACGAATCCAGCGTCGAACAACACTCTACAAAAATACAAGCCGTATAAAGGTTGAACAAACAATTATTAATGAAAGCGATGAAATACAGCAATGGGGCATCTGGGATATAACCCAATCAATTGCTACACACGCAGAACAAACTGATTTCGATAATTTTTGGGTTTACTTTCCTATTAATCCTGAAAGCCGTTACGTTGAAAATGGTGTTTATATAGATCTTAGAGGAGATCCAAGTGCGTCTGAAGCCTGGGTTGGAGAAGTAGCCCCTGGTATTTATGGGGCAACATATCGCCCGGATGATCAAAAACTTTTTGCCGATTCACATATTGGTTGGATCTGTTATGTGGATGAATTAACAGGTTACACTTATGCAAAAACGTAC
>JAJDNK010000010.1 GCA_022340715.1 bacterium BMS3Abin03
CGGTAAACAATTCTACAAGAACGATCCACGTGATTATGGAAACAATAACTATGTATATCCAGAAAAGCATAAAATCCTTTTAAAATATCTGCACTAAAAAATCCCCGATTTCCTGTGAAAAAATTATAATCGTTACTCCGACTGCAAGAGTTAGAGCAATTGGAGCGATACTCTCTTTAAGAATCAGGAAATGATTTTTAACTTTTACAAGTTGTCCGGCATAAGCACATAAGAGAGAAGGTGGCGGCATTAAATCGCCCATTGCAGCTAAAAGTGCTAAAGCCGATGCAACAACGATTTCACTTTTACCTATAAATACAAACACAAGAGGAACACCGATAACCGATGCAGAAGCATAAGCAGAACCAAAGAAAGGCATTATCAGCGCGGCTAAATATTTAACACTTTCCGGCATTTCTAAAGCGGTTACGGCAATAAATCCTCTTACACCGGTTAAAGCCATTATCTGAATGAACATTCCGACGCCTACCAAAATGCTCATCACCGGAAGTGCATTACGAACTGCACTTCGCATCATTTGGTATAGATTGTATTTCTCACCGGTTCCAAACCCTATTAATGCCCCTATTAAAAATATTAATGGAATCCCTAAGTGTGGCATCAGTTCTGGAAAAGTTCTTTCAGCAATTAGCAAAGCAATAACAACAATTAGAGGAATGAATAATTTTATACCGTGCTTTGAATAAACCGGCTTTTCCATCTTAGTAAGAACTTCATCTATATCGAATTTCTTTAAATACCTATAGCGAAAATAAATTGCCGTTAATATCGCTGGAGGAAATGAAGCAAGAAAAAGCGGACCTCCAAAACCGATATATGGCATATCTACTCCGCCGCCAATGATCATTGCAGGAATACTAATAGGTGGCGCAATTTCACCAAAGACAGCAGCCATAGCAATCAGAGCACCTGCAGCTTTTGGTGGAATGCCCATAGCTAAAAGAGCAGGAACAACCAGCGCACCGGTTGTAAGAATACAGGCAGAAGAAAGTCCCGTAAGCATACCAGGAAACATTATAAACAATGTTATTATGATCATTAAAAGTAAACGTGAACGGTAAAAATATTTTATCATTCCATAACTGATCGTACCAAGAGCGCCAGTTGCATTGACAACTTTCATAAAAATCATTGCGGTTGCTATAATTAAAATTGCCTCTAAAAATCCGAAACTTCCTTCTACCAAATGCCTGACCGGAATACCTTCTCCGCCTGTTAGCGCTCCTGTTATCGCAGCAAGCATTAAAGAAACACCTGCCGGGAGCTTTAGCAGGAAAACCCCAAGAGCAAATGTTGCGAGCATTACAATAAGAATCAGTAACTCGATGCTCATTTAGAATCCAACTTTTAGGGAAATGGAATGAACCGCTCCTAAACGTTCAAGATCAGCAAAGGCATAATCGACACCAACGGCAAAAGATTGCGGAACTTCCCAGCTTAATCCGAAACCAAGAGTTAATCTCCTTACATCATCATTAAAGTAGTAACCTGAACGAAAAGCAATTAAATCCTGCCATTTATATTCAATTCCAACTGAAGCATTTTCCGGTCCATCGTTCGGATGGTTTCCATCTATTCCTATTTTTATACTATTCGTTTGATCATAAATCATAACATCGCCTTTGCCCATTAGTTCCCAACCGATACCGACTCTGAAGTTTACCGGCAATTCCCATGTTTCTGTTTTAAGATTGCTTGCAACACCGATGTTCGTCGCATTGTTCGGATTAGGGTCATAAGTCTTTTGAAGATCGCGTCCTTCGAGTGTCATTCTTGTTCCGAAATTTGAAAGAGCCATGCCGATCTTTATTCCTTTATAACCGGTATTTAACCTTGTTCCGATATCGACTGCTAACGCAGATGCGGTTTCATTATAAATATTCTGCGTGATGTATTTAAGAGTTACTCCAAACGAAAAGAAATCTACAAGACGCGCGGAATAAGTAAGCCCTACCATTACATCTGAAGCATCAAAATAATTTCCCGTTCCTTTCGGTTCTGCTTCAGTAGTAATTTCCATTTCACCCATTGTAAGAACAATTGCACTAATGCCAATTTTATGATCTTCACTTACCGGGAGAACAATTCCAAAATACTGATGTTTTAAATCAACAAACCAATCGGTATAAGAAGCTAAAACAGAAATTGAATTTACACCTACGAGTCCTGCCGGATTCCAGTAAGTCGAACTTACATCATTAACCAAACCTGCATTTGCACCTGCCATTCCAAGAGAAGCAGCATCGACGCCTATTTTTAAAAACTGTGCAGCCGTTGTTCCGGCTTTATTTGTTTCTTGTCCGTAATTAGGAATTAAGGAAAGAATGAAAATAATTGCTGTAAAAAATTTCATCTATTTTTCCTTATTTAATTAAAGCGAATTTACCGCGATGAATATTGCCGTAAGGATCTTCCACAACATAGATATAAACTCCGAATGCCAGTGCCTGATTCCAGTCCGTTAATAGATTCCAGCTTAAAGAGCCTTCACCATCGTTATGATGAATTGTTTTAACAAGGGTGCCGGCAACTGTATAGATATAAATATCACATTCCGGCGGCAAATACATAAACTGAATTTCCCTTACATTCTGAAGCGATTCATATTTTGATGTAACGATATAAGGATTGGGTACAACTCTAATCTGGCTTAAGTCTGCATCTTTCGCATCGAACTGCGTTTGTGAAAATTCAAAAGCATATACATCTTTTTCCGTTAAGGCATTATAACATGTAATATTTATGATCGTTCCCAGGCTTGGCGGACGTTTTAATGTATCCAATGGGGTATTGAGTATTGAAACCTGGTAAGCAAATTCATAAGCATTCATTGCAGGATTCGGATCTCCAACGGAAGGCGCCGGATCAGGGTAAGGAATTCTTGTAATAAATATCGTTTCCCCTTCATCCCACTGGTTGTTATTATTTGCATCCAGGATTTCAAAACATACTTTATGGTCTGTATTAGTATTCCAGATTGTAAACGGAACACTATATTTTGCAACCGAGCCGCTCAATCCCCATGAATATGCGATACTTTCTTCTTCTGTGAAACGAATTGAATAGCTTGCCGATTTTGAAGCAGTGTCTGCCTGTGTAAATAAAGATGCAGAAATATACCACGATGTATCACTGCTTATATTTGTTGGTCCTTCAACATTTTTTCCATTACCATCTGTTATAGATTTTATACCTCCAATTTTATTATCGGAAGAAACTTTAACTCTGAATCCGTCAATAACAGGATGATCGATATCCGTGATATCACGCGAATCATAAATAATAGTATTATTCTGATCGAGCCTTGTAATTGAAAATTGCTTTGCCGGATTACCTTCAAAGGTGATTTTATACGGAGAAGTTTTTAAAGAATTATCATCAATAATTTCAATATCAATAACACCAGTACCGGTGCCCCTTGTATGAGTAAATGTTTTTACCTTTGAAGGGATCTTGCCGGTTGCATCCGGTTTAGGAGTGACAGTAACAAAATAATTTACCTGTGGTCCATCTCCTTTTGTACCTTCTAATGAATATAAAGTTGGAGTGCCTTTATCATAGGAAACTATTGTGTAGGAATATGCAATTCCATTCACGACATTTGAATCAACCCAGTTATGTCTTAAACCGTTATCGGAGCCAAGCCAGATTAATGGATTTATAGGATCATTACCTTTAATATTATCAACAAGATCAAATTGAGCTGTAGGAACGTACCCAAAAGTTCTTCCTTGTGAATCCGTAATTTTTGTTCCCCAGGTAGTACCGCCATCTTCACTTCTAAAGATTTTATATCCCTCAAAATCTGCTTCATTGGTTGAGGGATCAATGAAATTTTCAGGAGAATCATTCCAGTATAGTGTAATTCTTCCATCGCCTGCTACAGCGGAAAGGGAAGGAGAGGGCGGCGCAATTGGCCCATTGAATTTCGCATCGTATAATTCTTTGGCTGCCCAAAGATTACTGTAATAATCGGCATCATCATCACCAGCAACAACTGCGATCGTCATTTTTACAGTGTCACCAGCATCGATATCAAAAGGTCCGGTCGCTGCAATCCATACCAAATCTTCTTTAACTGTAATCAAAGAAACATCATCGATTCTCTTGTTTGCACCGTGAAAGAAATTTCCTGCTTCGGCAAGTATGTTTGGATTGGTAGGATCGCTGGAAATTATTGCCCATAATCTTCTGTCATCGGTTGGTCCGGGATCAGTGAAGTAATGAAAATCAGTCACGCCCATATTATAAGGAGTTTCAAGAAAGATTGTTCCGAATGTATAATCCTCGGTAATGCCTAATGAATTGGGAACTGTTGCTCCTCCGATATCGCCATCAAAATCTCTTTGTGCAATTGAGAATACGTTCGAATTATCTTCAAATGTAGAATCCCTTAGTAAAAGAATTTCCTGTCCGTAATCACTGCAGTCAGGATCCTGGTAAAAACCAGTATAGCATCCTTTTAAGTCTTTCCCACTTTTGTTTATGATCCAGAATTCATAAAACAAAGCATCTTCTGCATAAACTCTTCCGTAAGTATAAGCCATTTCATGAATTTCTATTCCAACTACATCTCCTTGTTGATTATTTGCATCGGTATATTCCATATAGATATCCCGATCTGAAGCAAACTCATCGGGAACCTGTTCTCCTGTCTGAGGATTTCGTCTGAATATCCCGGGCCAAAATGGATTACCTTCTTCATCAACTGGCCAGGTATTTACTAAATCGCTGTGTGCTAAATATGGAGTTTGTCCATTATAAAGAAGAACATCATGAGGACTCGGATCCAACGCAGGATTGTAATGTGTCTTGCCATAAGAACCATCTTTAGCAGTGAAGTCTTCGTTATCGTTATCTGTCCATGCATCTATTACATTTCCCTGATCGCCGTTTTGAGAGTTTTCTTTTATTGCAAAGAAAATAGAAAAATCATCGACCAAGCCGGTGAAATGTTCACGCGGATAACGAATATCGAAAAACACATCAGTAGGTGCGTTACCAACATCTTCAAATCTAGTATCGCTAACCTGTCCGTAATTCATTGTTAAATTCTGAAGCTGACCTTTTGTTTGTACACCAACTCCTTCATCTGCAAAACCCATTATCTTCATTCTTCTGTTTTCTTTTTTTTCAGGTGCATCTGTATCCTGTGAAAAGATCACGCCATTGGAAATTATCATCATTAAAAATGAAAGAAGAATTTGTGCCGAGTAAAATTTTTTCATAAATGAAATCTCCAATTAAAATTCTATATAGAATCCTGCGCGGATTGTTCTTCTCGTATCCAAATTTGATGGATTGGCCTGCCTGTCTTTCGGCAAAACGGATGTTGGCCCCTGGTCCAAAGCTTCACCTGTGCGTGTCCATATTAATCTTGTGTTCATTGCATCGAATACATTTTCTACATCCATGTAAGCTGTGATATCGAGAATGCCTGCAGGAATTCTTCTTGATAAACGCAGATCGAGATTGTAAGTCCATGGTCTTCTTGCACTGTTAACTTCAGGAACAATATTCGACTCTTCTGCAGCTCTTGATGTTGGTGTATAAGGTAAACCGCTTCCCACAGTAAATACACTTGTAAGCGAAAAAAGTTCAAAGGGATAAAATCCAAAAACTTCAGGACCAATATTTTCAGGAAGTCTTACATTCAAAAATGTATTTATCTTATGTCGCTGGTCGAAATCGAGATAAAAATTTCTGTTTGGTCTTAGGTGTGCACTTTCTTCCCTATAAGAATTAAAACCTTCGCTTGGATCTGATTCATTACCTTGCGCATACATCAGAGAATAAGTGATTCTGAAACTATAATAATCGCTGAATCTTTTATCGAGTGTAATGTCTATTCCCTGAACTCTTCCGAAATCAGCATTTGTGAATATTGTATAATCTCTTCCTACAAAATAATAGTAGCTCGAAATAAGATTTGAAATGTCTTTTGAATATGCAGTTACAGTTAATCCCCAGTCGGAAGAAATCTCTTGCTGCAAACCAACTTCAAGTGAAACAGTTTTTTCCGGTTTTAAAGCGGGATTGCCAATCAAAGCATCGTTTGCAAGAATGTCTCTTAATGCATCGTTTCTATAGATGTCATAGAATCTCGGTATCTGGAAGAAGTGCCCATAAGCAAAATAAATGGAAGTCTTATCAGAAATTGGGTGTGCGATTCCTATTCTTGGACTAAATTGTAAGTGAGGGGAGACCGGTACTTTATCAACTGCTCTATAATCTGCTGAGCCCGAGGGTGTCGTATAGATTTCAAGAATATCGGATGGATCAGGGTAAGCATCAGCACGAGGATCAAAATAATCTACACGAACACCGACCTTTAAAATCATAAAGCTGTATTCAACTTTATCCTGGACGTAAAATGCGGCTTCGATAGGAGAGTACTTAAAGAACTCAATATTAGTTCTTGGCGCCATTCCTATTCTATGTCTGAAAATTTCATGGTTTTTGAATTCAAACCCGGTTCTTAGTTGATGATTATTTGTTATCTGGCTTTCAAGGTTAGCCTTAAGTAAGTACTGAGTGCTTTCTGTTTCTCTCCAGTAACGAACATCACCGTATCGAAAACTGCCTTCAACACCACCAACATACAAACGTGTATAATAATCACTGAATATCAAATCGCCAGTGACTGCATCAAAAATTACTGTACGATCAGGAACAATATCGCTTTCAAAATCTTTTATTCTTCCGAATGTGAAATCATAAAATGTATTCTGTGAAAGAACATGCTTAATGTTTATCGTCTGCCTGTTTGATAATACTTTGTTGATTGGGTATGCACCAAGTCTGTTCAGACTATCAAGACCTGTATCGAACCAATGCCAGTACTTATAAGCATGATCATATTCCTGGTTGAAATTCTGAGACCAATCATACGATCCGCGAACAGTAAAAGTTGATGCAATTGGATAAGTAAGCTTTAAAGTTGCTGATCGATATAAATCATATCCGAAGGGAAGAGGACTGTCTTCATTTCTAAAGCGACTAGATGCGAAAAATTTGAGATCGGGGAAAAATGGAACTGGTCCCGATAAACTACCAGAAAGTGTTCCAAGCATTTTTATCCCGAGATAGTTCTGCGTATAAGGATCATCAAGAACCGAAACAAAATCGTAAGCTGAGGTTCCATCGGATTTTCTTACTACATCTTTATATTTTTCTTTTTCTGCTTCCGGTAAAGATTTTACATCATCCCGGTTCATGTTCCAGTCTTTTTCGTGATAAGGAGAAGAGTTAAGCATTGGAGATTCATACAATAATTTTCCCGAATACTTGCTTCCTCCATCTTTGGTATTAATTGTTACAATACCATCTGCCGCGTTGCCATATTCAGCATCAAATGTACCGAGATGTGCCTGCAATTCCTGAACATTCTCGACCTCAATTTCACCAGCTAAGCTTCTTAGAAAGGGATTTGTTAATGGAACACCATCAACCTGGTAAACAGTACCACCGGTACGTCCACCCCTGATATGAAATGCACCGTCAGTTCCAACGGTTACGCCTGCTTGCAGTTTCAGAACTTCATTGATATCCTGGGCACCGAGATCTTCAACTATCATCGAACCATCGACTACAACTCTTGTGGAAGTAAGATCTTGCTGAACGACAGGATTCTTTGCAATTACAACAACTTCAGTTCCAATATCGATGGCTGTACTTGATAACTCAGCGTTGAGTTCCGAAGTGAGGTCGGCCATAATTTTTACATCTTCGAAAGTTATGGTCTGATAGCCGATCATTGAAACCTGAACACGGTAAGTGCCGGGAGGAATGTTATTAATGAAGTAGAATCCTGTTAAATCAGAAGCGGCGCCAAGTGTTGTACCGAGCACAACAACATTAGCACCTATCAAAACTTCGCCGGTTTCTTTCTCTTTAATGAAACCATTTAGCTTTCCGGTTTCCCCTGCATAGATTGCTGGGGTACAAATTAATGCAATTAAAAGTAATATGATAAATGATCGCACAATTTACCTCAAAAAATTAATCTGAAACTTAAGTTTCAATCTATAAAAGGTGTTATTTAATGAGCATCATTTTGATAGTTTTAACTGCATCAGAAGTTATTAATCTTGCAAAATATACACCGCTGGTGACTTTACCCTTATCGTTGTTCAATCCATTCCAAACAAGAGAATGACTGCCTGCCTCAACTTCTTGATTAATTAGATTTTTTACAACTCTTCCAAGAGCATCATAAATAATGAGTCTTATCTTATCTCGCTGCGGCACAGCATAGTTAATTATTGTAGAAGGATTAAACGGATTGGGATAATTATTCAATAATAAATATGAAGACGGTTTAGTTTCATCGGAAACACTTACAACAGGAATCATGCTATAGGGAATGAATCCGTAAACAACTGCCGTTGTATCCTGATCATTGAGATTGGGGTCTTTGGATTCTCTCCATAAAATATCAACTCCATAAGCAGTTCTTACCCTGTTACCAACCGAAACATAGCCGGCATCATAATCGACTCTGTTGATAGGGATTCTTGGAGACCACGTTTCTCCATTATCCATAGAATAAGTGTAAACGATTTCATCAAGCGCATAAAGAGTATCTTCCAAAACATCTCTTCTGTAAGCAAGGTGAATAACGTTATTACTGTCTACAACTGCCGAAACGCTTCTGAAATTGTTTGTTGAAGAATCAAGAACTACATCATAATAAGTTGACCATTCGTCATCCCAGCCTTTTTTAGACATGACCAGATAGCTTAATCTCGGATCAGCACCTGAAACGATATTCAATCCATAAAAAGCATAAATATTACTTTCAGTATCGATTGCTGCAGCACAATACCTGTTATGGTCTCTATCAACAGTAGTAGTGTCGGAAATTCTAACCTCTCCCTGCCATGAAGTTCCGTCAAACTGATTTGCAAAAGTTTCTCTTCTTGCCTGTGTTCCATCTAAACTATTATCCCAAACCGCAACCATTCTACCGTTTGGACCTGAAACTAACGCTGTACGTCCAACTTCAATTGAAGTTCCGAAAGTTCCCACGTAAGAAATTGTGTCGGCATCAGTGCTCCAGGTCGTACCGCCATCTGTACTTTTGACTGCAAAGAGATATTCACCCCCGTTTCCTTCACCATCATTATTATAGACAACCCATAAAGTTCCGTCTGATCCGACTTCTATAGTAGCTTCTTCGCCTCTCACAGAAGCATCAACCGAAATCTGGACAGGTGTAGTCCAGGAATTACCATCATATTTAGAATAGAAAGTTTGGTATTTATCCGAAGAAGAGTTTCTTTGCTGCCATGTTGCATGAATATTACCTGATTCATCAGAAGCTAACGCAACCTGAATTGCCCTGTCACCGGCATTTGATATTGCTGCAGGTGGAGACCAGATATCGAATGCCTCATCATAAATAGAATATACTATTTGTCCTCCTGTTTCCTTACTATCATTCCAGGCTGCCATTAAGATGCCGTCTAGTGTTCGGGCAACTTTTCTTTGATGGAAATAATAAACTGTAGCGTTATTGGCAATATCATCCTGCACAACTGTTGTTGTCTGTGGAAAAAGGTCGATAAATAAAACAACTAAAAAAACAGTAAGCAATTTTTTCATTTTGTCTCCTCATAATGGTTATTAAAATTATTAAATTTCGTATCAACCCCCTTCAACTTTCAATAGAATAAACTTCAGAACAGACGAATATGAATAGGACACTTTCTAGTAATTTTCAACATTTAAGCCAAGTAAAAATAATTACATTAATGAATAAAATTAGACTCCAAATTTTTCATTCGTGTTAAATCAGCACGACTGAGTGTTATCAAAGCGTACAGTTAGTGTTTTTAATTCTAATTAAACTTAAATTGAAATATTAAATTTCCTGGCATAAACATTGTTTAAAGGGATTTTAACTAATTGAAGCTCCCGATGAAATCACCTCACATCAGGCTTAAAGCTCTTGCTTTAGCAATGCTTTTTACAATCGTAATTGCCGGTATCGCATATTTTGTAGTAAAATCTTTAAACGAATGGAGAGATAGTGTTGTCGAGACAAATAAAGTCCTAACTAAAGTTGTTGTTGAGCAACTTCATAAATCATCCATCATAGTTATGGACAGCTTGAGTAGAAATTCCTTCTTCTCAGCAAATTATTATTCAAAAGAAGAAAAAGATAAACTTGATAATAGATTGAAAATTATCTCGACTGAAATATTTTCAACAATTGATGGAATGGAAGGGGGAGTTTATTTAGAAAAATATGACGAGTTTCTTGGCTACTCTTATCCGACCTCTCCACCACCAGTTCCGGCATATGGTCCACCTCCGCGGTCTTATGAAATTATCAAAACGCAAATTTTAGAATCAATAATTCAGAAAAAACAAATTATAAAACTTCACCAGTTTGATCCCGCAGTATTTCCACTCGCGACGGAACCATTGATTGTAAACGGCTATGTAGTCGGAGCAGTGTGGACAAGAATTCATATTGAAAGGGAATTACCGGTACTAAAACTTAAAGAGGTTTTTAATATTGCAGCCGCTGTTGCTATTTTAGGATTAATTATTGCAGTTGTTGTTTCGATCAGGTTAAGAAAAAGAATCGATAATATAAGAAGCGGATTGGAAGAGCTTCAAAAGAATCCTTCGTACAAATTCAAAAAACTTCCTGGTGTTTTCGGCTTTATCGGTTTATCTATAAATAAAATGGTTGAAGCGCAAACAAAAGATCACAACCGATCCCGTCAGCTTGAAAAAGAGTTACATCAGCAGGATAAAATGGCTATGCTTGGAAAGTTGATTGCAGGAGTTGCACATGAAGTTAAAACTCCATTGGCTATAATTAAAACAAGAATTCAAATCTGGCAGCAGGCGTTAAAAAATCCTGTAAACAATAAAGAAGCTGTTTCAGAAGATTCAATGAAACTGGTTGTAAATGAAATCGACAGGTTATCAAAGCTTGTAAAAAGGTTATTAATTTTCTCAAAACCGATTTCAAATAAACTTCAGGAAATAGACATAAATAGTTTGATCGAAAAAACAGTTGAATTAATAAAGGTTGAAAAAAATCACGATGATATAAATTTCGATATTGCATTTGAAAGAAATCTCCCGACGGTATTGGGTGATACTAACGGAATGGAACAGGTATTCTTAAATTTATTAATGAATTCTGTAGAATCTATTTCCAGGGATGGTAGAATATATATAGAAACAGCTTACCGATCTGATGAATATATGACGCAAATTATTATATCGGATAATGGAAAGGGAATTTCTGAAGGTATCAGGAACCAGATTTTCGATCCTTTTTTTACAACCAAGGAAAGCGGTACGGGACTGGGACTTTCTATCGCACAGGAAATTGTGAAAGCACATAAAGGAAGAATTGAATTTTCAAATGAGAATGACTGGACAATTTGTAAGATATTCCTTCCCACAAATGATTTCCAAAAGGGTAGTTAAAATGAAAAACGAAAAGGTTATACTTGTTGTCGATGACGAATCCTCTATGAGGAAGAATATTACGGATGGCTTATCACCGGAAGGTTATAAAACGTTTGAAGCACGTGACGGTAAAGAAGCTTTAAAATTGTTGGGTGAAATGAAACCCAACATAATTTTGCTGGATATTAACCTTCCACAAATGGATGGTATAACTGCCTTAAAAGAAATTAAAAAAGATTATAATGATGTGCCTGTTATAATTTTTACTGCTTATGGTACAAGCGAGCGTGCGATTGAAACTATGAAATCCGGTGCTTTCGATTATCTCGAAAAACCATTTGAGCTTGATGAACTTAAATTAATAATTAAACGTGCTGCCGAGTATTCCGATCTCTTGGGTGAAGTTAAGCAATTAAGAACCCAGGTTTCGAATATAAACCTATTTTCAAAAACCGACCAACTTATCGGACGAAATCCAAAAATGCAGGAGATATTCAAGACTATCGGAAGAATTGCACCTACTGATGCAACGGTTTTAATACAGGGAGAAAGCGGAACAGGTAAGGAATTGATAGCAGATGCTATTTACAGGCATTCACTACGATTTAATAAACCGTATATAAAGGTTAATTGTGGTGCTTTCTCTGAAACACTTTTGGAAAGTGAAATATTTGGTCACGAAAAAGGTTCTTTTACAGGTGCAATTACACAAAGGTTAGGGCGGTTCGAGATAGCGAATGAGGGAACTATATTTCTGGATGAAATTAATAATATGCCGCAGTCGTTGCAGGTACGCCTTTTACGTGTACTTCAGAATCAGGCTTTTTATAGAGTTGGCGGTGAAGAATCTTTAACTGTTGATGTGCGTGTAATTGCAGCAACAAATAAAGACATTGAGTCGGAAGTAGAAACCGGCACTTTCAGGAAAGATCTTTTTTATCGTCTTAATGTTGTCAGGATTAATATTCCGCCTTTAAGAGAACGTATTGATGATATACCCCTACTTGCTGAATATTTCTTAAGAAAATATGATCAGACTAGCTCACTTGCAGTTCAGCCTGAAACTATGATAAAGCTGCAGGCATATTCATGGCCCGGCAATGTAAGGGAACTTGAAAATACAATACAAAGCGCAGTGGTTATGGCACGTGAGAAAATTATCTCAATAGATCAACTGCCAATCAAAAATAACGACAGTGCAGAAATGCTTTCCTATGACTCGTTGCTGAAGGAAGGGAAATCTTTCAAGGATATAATTGAAAATGTTGAAAGAACTTTAATTATAAAAGCTTTAAAGCAGACTAATGGAAATAGAACACAAGCAGCAAAAATGCTGAACATTCATAGACGGTTACTTTATTCCAAAATGAAAGATTATGGAATTGATTAATAGTTCAAACTTAATGCTATATCCTAAAAACCTTGACTAATTGTGTTTGCAATCAATTAAAACATAAGGAATAGTTAACTTTATTTCGCCGTTTTGTTTTGCGATCTTATCAAGTTTTACTTCTACCAGCTTAAAAATCTTTTCCAGATTTTCCGGTTTAAGAATGTCTTTCCAGCTTCCAAGAAACCAGTATTTAATTAATGTATGATTGAACATCGTAAGTGCGTTTAAGAATCTTAGACTAAAATTGTCTTCAATTATATTTTTAATTTTGAATCCCGAATTCTCAATCAACGATTTCATCTCATCAATCGGTTTTCTCTTTGAGTAAATATGAGCTTTCATTTTACCAACTTCTTCCTTCAGATTGTTTTCAATCAAAGTCTCTTCAAATACATTATAAAACTCTATAATAGAGTTTTCAAGATTCATTGTCGTAAGAAATTGTGCATCTGTATTAGAAACTCTGAAACATTCTGAAAGAGTTTGCCGAATGTCCTGGACATTATTTGTTCCATTGTTAGAAACGATGAGATCGAAAGAATTATTTTTGAATGGTAATTTTTCTGCGATACTTTTAGTTACGACTGTATTTGTGATCTTGTATTCATAAATTTTTGCCTGAGCGCGCTTTAATGCAGATTGCCATGGATCTACGCCATAAAATTTACATGTGTTTCCAAATCGTTGTGAAAGCTCAATTAATGGAAATCCCAGACCGCAACCAACATCCAATACATTAATATTAGGCTTTAACTGAACATTATCCAGCAGCTTCAATCCAAACGGAGCAGACCACAAAGGCAGTTCATCTATGATTGAAATTAGTTCGGGGTCGTCACTATCAAATGTGTGCTGCAAATAATTTTTCATTACTTATTTTGAAGTAGTAAATAAATCTTTTTGTAATAGTCTAAAATAAGATAATTTTCTTGAGAAATTTTTATCCGGGATAATATGAACTTGAAAGAAAAATTAGAATATCATTACAAAGCTTTTGATAAAACAAAATTAGAACCCGATCCATTACAATTTCTTCATTTGTTTAATGAAGAGTTAGATATAGAAGTTATGGGATTTATTGCTTCAATCTTTGCATATGGTAATGTGAAACAGATAATCACAACTTTGAATAAATTTGTCGAAGTTTCTAAAGAAAAACCGTATGATTTTATCCGGACATTTAATGAAAAAACTAAACCTGAGATTTCCCACAGGTTTTATACCAAAAGAGACGTTATTCATTTATTTCTTGTACTTAATAAGACTTATGAATCTTTTGGATCACTTAAAAAATTATTTCTTTCATTTTACAATCCGGATGAAATCAATTTAAAAAGTTCGATCACGAAATTCTCGAATTATTTTTTGAATGAGATTTCAAAAAGGAAAAGAATAATGACAAGAGGAATTAAGTTTATGTTTCCATTACCGGAAAAAGGAAGTGCCTGTAAAAGAATGAATCTATTTCTTCGCTGGATGATAAGAAAAGATGAACTGGATTTTGGAATATGGAATGAGATACCATCATCAAAATTAGTTATTCCTGTTGATACTCACGTAGCTCGGATTTGTCAATCATTAAGATTAACAAACAGAAAAATACCGGGCTGGAAAATGGCTGAAGAAATAACAGAAAAACTTAAAAAATATGATCCGATTGATCCTGTTAAATATGATTTTGCAATTTGTCATATCGGGATGCGAAAGCTGAAGTTTTGATTTGGAATTTTAGACTGATGGAATTTTATAGTACATCCAAACAAAAATTTCCTCAATTAATTTCTTGAATTCAATAAAACCGAGCATTTTATTTAAGTATAAAAAAGCTTGTCTCCAAAGCTAGCCTGCTATAAAGTTTCTGATAGTAATCTTCAGCGCATATTATCGAAGGAGGGTCATCTTTTTAGTTACTACAAAGTCACCGGCATTTAGTTTGTAAAAATAAATTCCGCTGGAAAGATGTGAGGCATCGAAGTTTACTTCATAAATACCTGCAGGTTTTTCTTCATTCACAAGAGTTGCAATTTCATTACCTAAAATATCATAAACTTTTAATTGTACAAACTTCATGAATGAAGTTCCTACATCAGGAATTGTGAATTGTATTTTTGTTGTTGGATTGAATGGATTGGGATAGTTCTGATATAAATTGAAAGTCCTACTAATAATTTCATCGTTCTTTACACCTGTAATTCCATCCCAGCCTGCAAGAGAAGCCCAAAGATACCAGGCTGCATAAGCTTTTAGATTTCCATTTAAAGACTGGGAATGTGCCGTAGAACAGTTATACCAGTCTATGTTTTCAAAGTGAGAGTTTTGCCAGTCTATCGCCCAGTTTTTATCTCTTGTCCCGTTATTATCACTGTCGTAATCGCAATTATCATTTGCAAGTTTATCGAGATAAAAAAGTCCATCGGGACAGTAAGATTCTATATCTGCAAAATCATATAAGATTTTATTGTTGTTTCTGCAATATCTTCTTATCTGTTCATTTCTTTGATTAAGATTTCCATCCAATCCGGTCCCGTCTAAATGTCCAGTCATATAAACAAACTTAACGGAAGGGAAGGAGTTTTCTAGAGAAGTCATTAAACTGAGATACGTTACAGTGTCATTCGAATCCGCGGAGCTGACCTGTCCACACCAGCTCCAAATAATTACATTTACCTTTGCATTTTCGGGATTATTCAGAAAGTCAAGAGTTGCAGTTGACCAGGCTGTTCTGTTTGGATTTCCAAGATCAGAAGCACCATAATTAGACATTGCATAATCGTGTAAATCCAAAGCTTCATTGGTTCCACCATTATTAAATGAATAAGCTTCTCCTTGCCAGTTATATAATCCATCCATTCCGGTAATTAACTGACTTCCGTGAGAAGTATGCTGGTAAGCAATGTGGAGTTTTGCTTTTGCACTGTCAATCCAGCGAGAAGGAATGATATTTAGTTTTGCGCAGTTGTGATCAACAAATAATCCCTGTCCATAAATTGTAAATGTTGCTAAGATAAATATTAAACTTATTTGAATTCGTTGCAGAAATTGAACTATCTTGTTCATTTTATCCCCTTTAAATGTTATTGAAATCTTATATCGTTCAACTTTTTAGATAGAATTTTATTTTAAACAAAAAGATACGACAAACAATGTGCCTTAAGTTAGTTTTTAACAAAATGCTATTGAGAGATTATAAAAAACAGTGTTTTCAAATTATATATTTGTTATTTCAGATTATTGCATTTTACTTATGTCAAAATTTTCCGTCACGAATTTGTAAGAAGAGTCTGTTAGTTAGTATTCGGCAAAATTATACTCTTAGTTTATTTGATTAATAACACCTTTTTATTTGTTACAAGACTAACGAGATTTTATCTGTTTAAATATTTTTCACTCAATATAATTTTATATCGAAATTCTTTCCGTTGATTTATCTTTATCATGTGAATCAATTGCTCAATTCGTCTTAACTTTGAGTGAAAATCCATATTGATCGATTATAATATTTATTTCTTGCATTTATAGCATTTATTTCAGATTTTCAACACAATTAATCTTTCTATTTATAAGGAGTCCGGTTTATGGCAGAAAACAATTCTAACCTTTCCGATTTCAAATCCTATATTTCCCCATCAGTATCGATTCCCGAATTCACTCTTAAATCAATAATTATCGGAGCGTTTTTTGGGATCTTATTTGGTGCTGCTACAGTCTTTCTTGCATTGAAAGCCGGACTTACAGTTTCCGCTTCAATTCCGATCGCTGTTCTTGCCATTTCAGTAGGGAGAAAATATTTCAAGACTACAATACTTGAGAATAATATCATTCAGACAACTGGTTCTGCAGGTGAATCTATTGCTGCTGGAGTTGTCTTTACCCTTCCTGCATTTTTATTTATGTCGATGAATGAAAGCGGCATGAGTGTTGGCGCAGGTTATTTTAATTACTGGACGATTTTAGCTCTGGCAATGTTCGGAGGAATTCTCGGTACATTAATGATGATTCCATTAAGGCGGTCTTTAATTGTTCAGGAACATCATAATCTTCCTTATCCTGAGGGAACTGCATGCGCATCCGTTCTTATTGCTGGTGATAAGGGTGGAGATTTTGCAAAAACTGCCTACCAGGGTTTATCAGTTGCACTAGGTTATGCTTTACTTCAAAGAGTTTTTCATGTAATAGCGGAGACACCTGCATGGGTATCTGCACAAACTAGTAAGTTTTTCCCGTCCGCAACGGTTAATGGCGATATAACTCCTGAGTATTTAGGTGTTGGATATATTATTGGTCCCCGTATTGCAGGTATACTTGTAGCTGGTGGTGTTCTTGCTTGGCTCGGTTTAATTCCTCTTCTCGCAACTTTGGTTGCACCTGATATTATAGCCGGACAATTAGTTAAACTTGGTTATCTGAAAGATCTTTTAACTGCCGGCGGTCCGGGAAACTGGAATCCTGAACTACATACTTTTGCAAGCTTTCCAAATGCTATTTATCATGCTTACGTAAGACAAATAGGTGCTGGTGCCGTTGCCGCGGGTGGATTGATTACTCTTATCAAAACTTTTCCAACTATAATCGCTTCGTTTAAAGGAAGTGTTGCTTCTTTAAAAAACAGGAGCGGATCTGTGAAAGTTATTCGT
The DNA here is from genome assembly GCA_022340715.1 of bacterium BMS3Abin03. Classification (GTDB taxonomy): domain Bacteria; phylum Bacteroidota; class Ignavibacteria; order Ignavibacteriales; family Ignavibacteriaceae; genus BMS3ABIN03. Next base: position 17,488 of record JAJDNK010000010.1, read on the forward strand.
ACAGAAAACGATCTTTCATTTGTAACTGTAATTGCGGGAAGTATCGGTCTTGTATTTTTAATGATATTACTTCCAATGATTCCCGGCGATACAATCTTTAACAAATTTTTAATCGGTATTCTTGTAATCGTTTTTGGATTTTTCTTTGTAACTGTTTCCAGCCGTATAGTTGGTATAATCGGTTCAAGCTCAAATCCTATTTCAGGAATGACAATTGCAACTCTTATGGGAACAGCACTTGTTTTTATCGCTGTTGGCTGGACAGGAAAGATATTCGAGCCAATGGCTCTTGTTGTTGGTAGTATGATCTGTATTGCTGCAGCTAATGCAGGTGCAACATCACAGGATCTTAAAACAGGTTTTCTTATTGGTGCAACACCCAGATATCAGCAGATTGCTTTATTTGTTGGTGCTATAGTTTCTTCACTTGTTATAGGATGGACTATACAGCAGCTTGATGCACCGACACCGGATATGAGCGCAATGGGAATTGTTCATGCGATAGGAAGTGATAAATTTCCTGCACCTCAGGGAACATTGATGGCAACATTGATTAAAGGTCTTCTCTCATTTAATCTGGATTGGCAATTTGTTTTGGTCGGTGCTTTTCTTGCAATAACGGTTGAACTCTGTGGAGTGAATGCACTCTCATTTGCAGTCGGTGCTTATCTTCCTCTATCAACTACATTACCAATATTTGTTGGTGGCGCAATAAAAGGTGTTTCCGATAAGATTGCAGAAAGGAAAGGAGAAAAAAGAGAAGATAGTGAACTTGGAAGCGGTAGTCTTTTCGCAACCGGACTTGTTGCTGGAGGTGCCTTAGCCGGGGTTATTGTTGCCTTGTTATCTTCCGAGGATACAGTCTTTGAATTCTTCAAATCTATTAGTACAGAAGGATTTTTGAATAACCTGTTGGGAGGAAGCGGGTATGAAATACTCGGTGTTATCTTTTTTGCAATAATGGGATATATGCTCTATAAAGTATCAAGAAAACCTCAAACAAAAATCGATTAAACCTCTTACTATATGAGCAATGTAGAAATCACCGGCATTCCAAATAAAGAACCATCTGCCTTTTACAGGTGGATGGTTTTATTATTTCTCAGCGTGGCAATGTATGGTAACTATTATGTGTTCGATTCAATCTCGCTTGTTGCCGATCAATTAAAAACCCAGCTAAATTTTAGTGATCTCGATATCGGACAAATGTATTCTTATTACAGCGTTGCCGCGATTATTGTGTTAATATTTGGAGGGATTTTAGTCGATAAATGGGGGACAAAAAAATCGTCAATTGTTTTTGCTTCAATATGTACAGTCTCAGGCTTCTTAGTCGCATTTTCCTCAAATCTTTATTTAATGCTTGCCGGAAGATTTTTATTAGGGGTGGGCTCAGAGCCGTTAATTGTAGCTATTACGGTAGCAATTGCAAAGTGGTTTAAAGGTAAGCAATTAAGTTTTGCTTTGGGCGTTAACCTTTTTCTTGCACGTGCAGGTACGTATACTGTCGATAATTCACCATCAATATTTCCGGGAGCATACAGCGAAGGATATCAGGGACCATTGTTAATTGCTGCATTGATAGGAATACTAGCTCTTGCAGGTGTACTTATTTATGCGATGTTGGAGCACAGGGGAGAAAAATTATTCATTCTTGGTGAAGGTACAAGAACTGATAAACTTAACGTTAAAGACTTTTTTAAGTTTAATAAATCTTTCTGGTATATAACCTTACTTTGCGTTACTTTTTATTCGGCCATTTTCCCATTTAGAGCTTTTGCTATAAAATTCTTTATGGAAACACACAATGTTTCCAGAGAAATGGCTGGCAGTTTGATTTCGTGGTTACCTTTAGCAGCGATGATTGCTACACCATTGATTGGTCTTCTGGTAGATTACATTGGCAAACGTGCTTTGTTAATGACGTTCGGATCAATTTTGTTGCTGCCTGTCTATTTACTAATGGGGTATACTGATGTTTCACTTTATGTTCCGGTCATTATGATGGGAGTTGCATTTTCATTAATTCCCGCCGTAATGTGGCCGGCAGTCGCATACATTGTTGAAGAAAAAAGACTTGGTTCAGCTTATGCACTTATGACATTAATCCAGCAAATCGGTATGGCACTTTTCCCTGTTGTAATAGGTGCTGCAAACGATTACTCAGGAGCCAGTGCAACGAATCCCGGTGGGTATCACCTTGGAATGTGGATATTTTCAATACTCGGAATCCTTGGTCTTATTTTTGCGTACTTATTGCGAAAGGCCGAAACGGGTTCGGAAGGACATGGACTTGAACAGGGGATAAAATAAAATCGACTTAGTAGGGGAGAAAATCACAAAATCATTAATAATAAATTAATACAATAGTCATTCATAATAAGGAGTAGTTATGAAGAGATACATTACTGTTTTTATTCTGGCAATTGCACTTGTTATAAATTTTTCTCCAAGTATATATTCTCAGGACGATTGTTGTGGTATTGGAAGTATTTTCTCTTCACTTATTCAAAGTGGAATTTTCGGTGGCTATGGATTACAGCAGTACAGTGCAAAAGGATTAAACGAGGTGCTACCTCAAGATGCAGGATTTAAAGATTATGGTACAGCCTGGGGCTGGAGAGTTGGGGCAAATGTTATTCAGGTTAGGCAAAGAAATATTTTAATCGGATTAAAATTTTATTATCAATCGATGACTGAATCGCAGGAAAGAGTTGAACAAGATTTTACTCAGGAAATTAGTTTGAAACTTACCCAGTGGAATTTTGGACTGAGTCTGTCCTACATTGCAAGTCAGGCTTTTGATATACGTATCTTCGATGCCTATCTGTCCTGGACAGGTGCTGAACTCACAAATAAATTCAAAACAGATAATCCACCTGAAGATGATGTTTATAAATCTCCGGAGGCGAGCCTTGGTTTTACCGCAGATGCAGGAATTGTTTGGTATCCTATTCCTACGGCAACTTACATGTCTCTTGAGGTGCTGGGAGGATATTCACTATTCTCAATTGATGAAGCAAAACTTAAAGAAGGCACTAGTTCATTACAAACAATACAGGATATAGTAGACGGTGGTGGTTTCTTTGCTGTTGCAGTATTAACAGTAGGTATACCGTTTAACTGAGTGATAAAGAATTTTGTTTGCTCCAATAACAAAGTGAGTTATAGTTTAGAATTATTATAATGATACAATAGCTTTGTTTATTGCTTAATAAAGGAAGTAAAAATGTTTTGCATAATCAAATTATGCTGTATGTAAGTAAGAAAATGAAGGTAAAATAATTTAGCATAATGTAATTGTACTTAGAATTCCTTTTGATCAAAAATATGCTTAGATTAAGTTAAAATTATTCCAGATGCTTATATGAGCGGTAAAAATTATATATACATCACTGCTATTTTGTTTTTTTGTTTGTTTGATATGAATGTTTTTCCACAAACTTTTGGTTTTGGATGTTTAGGATTTACCGGTGGTTTTGGTGGGATTGTTTATGAATCGTATAAAGCGGATGGTTTAAATGCATACCTTGAATCATTAGAACAGCCCCCTGAAGATTTTAACTATTCAATAGGTTACAGGGTAGGCATTAACTTTTTCAGGGCAAGCTGGGAAAGCGGCTTCATTTTAACAGCAAAAGGTTACTACCAATCATTATCCAAATCAAAGAAATCTTCTGATATGCTTGCTGACGGAAGCTCGAATGATCTTGATCTTGATCTCAAAAACTGGGGGGTAGGAATCGATATAGGTTATGCGATTACTAATTATTTTTCATGGAAGATCATAGATGGCGCTGTTCATTTTAATAATGTGATGCTTACAAACACTGTCAATTCACCGGGCAGCACTATTGTAAGTAAATTTAAAAGTGATGCCGGTGTTCTTGGCTATTCTGTTGGTACCGGTATAATTCTTGGGATTGTTAAAGACTATATCAGTATAGAAGGACTTGCAGGTTACACAAACATTAAAATAGAAAAGTTGAAATCTGATGATGGACATTACTTTTCAGAAAATTTACCAGCAGCTGATGTAAATAAAAATTTTATTGAATCAGGTGGATTTACTGCTGTTGTTCAGCTTAATATTGGTTTCCCACTTTAATTCTAATTTCCGTATCATCATAATAAATATCCAGCTATGAAAATAACAAAACTTGATAAAGCTTCCATCATAGCTATACGCGATTGTATGGGAGCAAAAAAGAATGAAAGTATTCTGGTAATTACTGATGAACAAAAACGTGAGATAGGTTATTCACTTTTTCAAAATGCAAAAGCCTTAGGAAATTATTCTCTCTATCTTGAAATGAAATCGGGGAAAATAAACGGGGAAGAACCACCTGAAGCAATAGCCGAATTGATGAAGAAATTTGATGTGGTTCTCGTCCCTACTGCCAAATCGATTACACATACCGATGCAAGACGAAATGCTTCTGCTAAGGGTGTTCGTGTTGCAACATTTCCCGGGATAACAAAAGAGATAATGATACGTGGAATGAATGCAGATTATAAAGCTATTTCTGTTCGTTCAATCAAGCTGAAAAGGATTCTTGAAAAAGGAGAACTGGTAAGGGTAACTTCACCTTCGGGAACGGATATTTCATTTAGTATTAAAGGACGAACGGCAATAGCAAGCAAAGGTTTGTTTCATAAAAAGGGAGAAAGTGGAAATCTCCCAACAGGTGAAACATTTCTTGCGCCTGTTGAAGGAACGTCTAACGGGATTTTTGTTGTAGATGGCTCCATGGCTGGTTTAGGATTAATTAAAAGTGTTAACATTAAAATAGAAGTTGAAAAAGGATTTGCTACAAAAATCAGTGGTGGTCAACCGGGAAGAAAATTAAAAGCTATGCTCGATCAGGTTGGTAAAGGGGCTTACAACATTGCCGAATTTGGAATCGGTACAAACGATAGTGCCAAATTAAGCGGACTTCTTCTTGAAGATGAAAAAGTAATGGGAACAGTTCACATAGCACTCGGAAACAATGTTACAATGGGTGGAACATTTAATGTTCCTATTCATCTTGATGGTGTTATCAAAAAACCTACAGTTTATCTCGATAACAAACTTTTAATGAAGAACGGAAAACTTATGGTTGCTTAACATTTTAGCATTCTTTATATCTTTTCGTAAAATTTTCTAATTGCTTGCCTATTTTTTATTTTTGAAATAGTGTAATTAATAATTATATAAAAACCAAATATGTCTTTACTTCCTGTTACGCTTTACGGTGATAAAATACTTCGCAAAAAAGTCGATAAAGTTTCTGATATAGATAATGAAACAATCGAGCTCATAGCAAATATGTTCGAAACGATGAGAAATGCCAACGGGATTGGATTAGCTGCAAATCAGGTAGGTGCGAATAAAAGCATATTTGTGGTGGATATTTCCAGAGTTGAAGAATATGAGAATATTAAACCTACAGTTTTTATAAATCCTGTTATAGAAAAGTACTCGGATGAAAAAATTATTTTTGAAGAGGGTTGTTTAAGCATACCGGACATCCATGGTGAAGTAGAACGACCGGAATCCGTTGTAATAAAATATTATGATACTGATTTGAAAGAACAGACAATTGAAGCAAATAAACTCTTTGCCCGCGTTATTCAGCATGAGTTCGATCATCTTCAGGGGGTATTATTTACTGATCTTGTTGATGAAGAATTGAAAAAGAAATTTAAAAAACCTTTGCAAAAGATAAAGAAAAGAAAGATAGAAGTATCTTACCCGGTAAGCGAAACAATAGACTACCAATTACTTTAAGTGTATTACCATGAAAATAATATTCATGGGCACACCCTATTTCTCAATTCCATCTTTAAAGAGCTTACTTGAAAGCAAACACGAAGTTGTTGCTGTTGTAACCACGCCTGATAAAGAACGGGGGAGAGGTCAGAAGATTTCCTTCACGCCCGTAAAAGAATTTGCATTAAAAAATAACCTGCCTGTACTTCAACCTGAAAAATTGAAAAACAATTCTCAGTTTGTTGAAGAGCTAAAAAAATTTGATGCAGATCTCTATGTTATCGTAGCGTTCAGAATTTTGCCGGTTGAAGTTTTTTCTGTTCCGCCAAAAGGTTCTTTTAACTTGCATGCATCTCTTCTTCCGAAATATCGTGGTGCTGCACCAATTCAATGGGCTTTAATTAATGGGGAAACTGAAACTGGACTAACAACATTTAAACTTGCAGAAAAAGTGGATACCGGAAATATTTATCTAAAGGAAAAAATTGAAATTAAACCGGATGATAATTTTGAATCGCTACACGATAGGCTGAGCGAAATCGGTTCCAAAGTAGTTTTACAAACTGTTGAAATGATAGATAGTGGAAATTATAAATTGAAAAATCAGGATGATTCACTTGCAACACCGGCACCTAAAATTACAAAAGAAATTTGCAAAATAGATTGGAATAAACCGGCAAGAGAAATACACAATTTAATTCGTGGATTATCACCAATACCCGGAGCGTATTTTGAGTTTAAAGATAAAATTATAAAAGTTTACCAATCTGAAGTGATTGAAAGAAACGATCTCAAGCCATTCCAGATATATCAGACCAAGACTGAACTAATAATTGGTTGTGGAGTAAATGCTTTAAAAATTTTACTTCTTCAACAGGAAGGAAAAAAGAGAATGGGGATTGAAGAGTTTTTGCGGGGATTTAGTTTTGGATAATCCTAATCAAAATTAATCTTTGTTCCCTGATGAAATACTATTTGCCACTTTCCATCGTTCAGTTTCCAGATTGAACTTCGTAATGAAATTATTTTTTCTCTACTTTCGGTAATCTCTTTTTCTAATTGAAAAGTAGCAAGTACAATATCGGAAGATATTTTAGTGGCTTTAAAATTACTTAGGAAAAAATTTATTCCTGTTTGTTTTTGTAAAGCACTTAAAATTTCCTGTTTGTTATACTGCTTACCTGATTCCCCAATCTCAATAAATTCATCAGCTATCAACTCATTCAATCTTTCTGTTGATTTACGAATTTCTGGTTGAATTAATTCCAATTCAAAATTTTTTATTATTTCGAAATAGTTCATTGTATGAGTAAGAACCTCTCCCTTTTCCCTCTCCTTATTAAAGAGAGGGTAGGGTAAGGTTAAAAATTTAATAAAAGTAAAATGATTTCAATGCGATTTGTGTATTATATAATCAACAGTTCAGTTATTTATCTTTTCTAAATTTAAAAGAAATTGTTTTCTCCACATGCCGCCGCCATATCCAACAAGCTGTCCGTCTTTTCCAATTACCCTGTGACAGGGGATTATGATGGCGATTCTATTATCGCCGTTTGCTTTTGCAACTGCGCGAATTGCTTTTGGATTTTTTAAGGCAACTGCCTGCTGTTGATAAGAACGGGTTATGCCGTAAGGAATTCTCTGTAGTTCTTTCCAGACTTTAACCTGAAATTCGGTACCGGGTAAAGATAATGGTACATCAAATTCTTTTCTGGTTCCATCAAAATATTCTTTGAGTTGTTTGTCCAACTCAGCAAATAGTTCGTTTTGTCCCGGAACAAATTCTGCGTTCAAATATCTTTTTAATCTTTCTAATTGCGTTTCGATCATTCTCCTGTCGACAAATTCAAGCAGACAGATTTTCTTATCTACCGCTCCTGCGAGCATCGGACCGAGAGGTGTTAAAATTCTCGTAACTGTGACAATTTTTTTATCCTTGCTTTTTGAAGGTGTAAATCCGGTGGTCTTCTTGAAATATTCTGTAAATCCGCTGAGCGATTCATAACCAAGATTAAATGCGGATTCAGTTACTTTCTCACCATGTTTAATTCTTCCAAAAGCCACATTCACTCTTAACAATCTAAGGTAAGCCTGGAAAGTTATACCGTGATGTTTTTTAAACCATCTTCTTACACGTGTCGGATCGATATTCCTTTCTCTTAAATCCGAATCCTTCAATTTGATAATCTGGTTTTGTTCTATCTCTTTCAATAGATCTTTAAGCCATTCAGGAGTTTCGCCGTTTTGCTGCAATGGATGGCAAACCTTGCACGGTCTGTATCCATACTGTAAAGCTTCTTTTGTCGTAGGGAAGAATTCTACATTTTCTATTTTGGGTTTCCTTGCTGTGCAGGTAGGTCTGCAGAAAACTCCGGTTGTTTTCACTCCGACAAAAAAGATTCCTTCAAAGCTACTGTCTTTATGTAATAATGCTTTGTACATTATTTTTCTGTCGGGTAAAATTATGGTATTCATTTTATAACTCACTTTGTTTTTAAGTATGGTCAAAACTTAAAAAGTGATGTTCTTGTGCACAACCGGAAAATTAACAAGCAATTTTAATGTAATCTTCAAATCGAAATTCGCAGCTTAATTAACAGTAAAGAATCAATTTTCTGAAACATTTTTTAACAATCCATTTAAAGCCATTTCACGCTCACCGATCTGCTGTCTCCACATTGCATAATACAATCCCCGTTGTTCGAGTAACTCTTCATGCTTACCTGATTCGACAATTTTCCCTCTTTCCAGCACATAAATTTTGTCTGCGTGCATTACTGTAGATAAACGATGTGCAATCATAATTGTTATCAAATCTTTTCGTGAAGAAATGTCTTTTATAGTTTTACTTATCTCTTCTTCGGTCAATGAATCAAGAGCCGAAGTAGCTTCATCAAAAACAAGCAAATTAGGTTTGCGTAAAAGTGCGCGTGCAATTGATAGCCTTTGTTTTTCACCCCCACTTACTTTAATTCCACCTTCACCAATTTTTGTATCGAGACCATTTTCAGCTCGTTCAATTAGACTATTTGCCGCCGCTTTTTGAAGAACTTCGATACAATCTTCATCGCTTGCATCAGGATTAACAAACAATAAATTTTCTTTTATCGTCCCGGAAAATAGTTGTGTATCCTGTGTTACAAATCCGATTTTTTCTCTTAGCTCATCAAAGTCTATCTGGCTACCTGAGATATTGTTGAAAAAAATATTTCCTTGATCTGGAGTATAGAGTCCGACTAAAAGCTTAACTAAAGTTGTCTTGCCTGCTCCAGAGGGGCCAACAAAGGCAACTGTTTCTCCTTCGGTAACTTCGAATGAAATTCCATTTAATGCATGTCGGTTTGCAGATTGATGACGAAATTCCACGTCATTAAATGTAACAACTTTTACTTCACCCAGAGCACTTGGTTTTTCCGGTTTACTTTCAACCGGTTTAGATATCAGTTCATCAAAATTATTTAACGAAACTTCGGCTTCGCGGTAAATATTAATTATATCACCAAGACTTTGAAGCGGACCAAATATGAAGAATGAATAAATAAATAATGAGAAAAATTCTCCGACAGTTATCTGTTGAGTGAAAATAAGGTACAACATAATGAACAAGATTGAGGTACGAATGAAATTAACTGTCGTTCCCTGGATAAAACTAAGTGTCCGGATGTAACGAACTTTTTTTAATTCAAGCAGAAGAATTTTATCCGTAGTAGAATTGAGACGGTTAATTTCCTGATTGCCTAGTCCAAGACTTTTAACAAGCTCTATGTTTCTTAATGATTCGGTTGTAGAGCCTGCGAGTGCGGTAGTTTCAGAAACAATTACTTTCTGAATTTTTTTGATCTTCTTACCGAGAATAGAACTTACTATTCCAAGTATCGGGATCGCTGCAAAAAATATCGGTGCAATTATCCAGGATATGCTAATTGCATAGATCGTTACGAAAATAACGCCGACCAAAGTCGTAAAGAGAGTATTCACGGATGCTGAGATTAATTTTTCAACATCTGTTCTTACTTTTTGTAAAATTCCCAGCGTTGTTCCGCTGCTTTGATCTTCGAATTGTGAAAATGGAAGAAGAAGAGAATGCCGGATTCCATCAGTATAAATCTTTGCGCCTAATCTTTGTGTAATCACATTTACAAAGTAATCCTGGAAATTTTTCGCAACTCTCGAAACAAAAGCCACTCCAACCGCAGCAGCAAGTAAAAGTAGTACACCTTTCATAAATTGTTCAGTCGTATAATGATCATACTTTGTCGCGTATTTATCGATTACAATTCTGAATATCCATGGATCGAGCATTGAGAAAACCTGATTTACCGCAGCAAGAAAAAGAGCAAGAATCACCAGCTTCCAGTAATTATTAAGATATGATATCAAAAGCTTCATAATTAGCAACTAAAATATGAATTTATATATCAAGTACACGGGGCGAAAATCACACATCGCATGTACTAATTAATAACCCATTTTATTGAATATACTGTAAATTAAGCATTAAAAATTATATTAATTATTTGGGAGAATTCATATGAAATCAATGACAGGATTTTTGATTATTCTCATCTTTTTAAGTTTTGCTCGGGTAAAATTATATTCTTATGGGATAAATGGATTGAAATAGAAATTATTAAGCCACTAATTAGCGAATAATTCGTGCATTCGTGGCTATTTAATCTTCTCCTATATCCTCATTCCACAGCTCAGGTTTTGCTTTGATGAAATCTTCCATAAGCTTGGTACATTCAGGATCGTTTAATATTTCAAGTTCAACCCCATGTGAACGAACGTAATCTTCCGGTCCCTGGAAGGTTTTATTTTCCCCGATTACAACTTTAGGAATTTTGTAAAGCAAAGCTGTACCGCTGCACATATCGCAAGGAGAAAGAGTAGAATAGAGAATCGCTTTTTTATAATCGCTTGCCTTTAGCCTGCCCGCATTTTCAAAACAATCCATTTCTGCATGAAGAATTGCGCTGCCTTTTTGAACTCGCCGGTTATGTCCGCGCCCAATAATCTTTCCATCAATAACTAAAACCGAACCGATTGGAATGCCGCCTTCTTCCAATCCTTTTTTTGCTTCTTCAATTGCAGCTTGTAAAAATTTATCCATTTATTTTTTCCAAATTAATAATCGATAATTTATATAAACGAATTGATAAAATTTAACTAACTGTTTAATCTTTGTAATCTATTCAATAACAAATACCCAATTCCGCAACCAATAAAATAATAAATAAAATCAAACCAGCTAAAAGATGTGCCTAGTATAGTCCTGCCGATAAAGTAACTTCTGATCAATTCCAAAAACGGGGGATGCCAGAGCTGTAATATTTCTAAAATGCAGGTTGCTATGAATACCGAAAGTGTAATCTTCCAGATTTTTATGTTTACGAAGAACATGAATACTAATAAACACCAGAATATTTCGTATAAAACTCCACCAAGGGAATTGTTTACCCAATCTTTTGCAGGACCGGAATAGAACTTAGAATAAAATCCAATTGGTACAATGATGAATATAAATATCAATATCCAAAATCTTTTATTAGGAATTTTAGAAAGGATATTCAACTTTATTTTTCACTTAATGGCTGAAAGAATCGGGTATCAGCTGGAATTTCTTACTGAATTCTTCATTATTATCCAATAAACTAAAAACGAAACAGCAAATCCAACAAACCATGCATAGTCGTAGAGAAAACCAACTTCAGGTATGACCAATCCAATTAACGCAATAATTACTCCGGCAAGAAGAGCAGATACAGCTTTTATATTGAAGCCATTTTTGTATTTATAAATTCCTGCGGGATCATATAAATCTTTTGAAGCTAAAATTCTTTTTCTTAAAATAAAGTAATCACAAATAAGTATTCCCGCGATTGGTCCAAGAAAACTAGAGTAACCGATCAGCCATCCAAAAATGTAGGAGCTATAATCGGAGAGAAGTTTCCACGGCATCATTACAATTCCCATAAATGCAGTTATCAAACCGCCTTTAACGAAATTAATATGTTTTGGAGAAAGGTTAGCAAAATCGTTTGCCGGGGATACGACATTTGCAGCAATGTTAGTTGTAAGAGTAGCAATCATTAATGAAAGTAACGAAATAACAACAACTGCCGGATTATTAAATTTTGAAAGTAGGGCAACCGGATCCCAGATTGCTTCTCCATAAATAATAACCGTAGCTGAAGTAACAGCAATCCCAATAAAAGAAAAAACAATCATTGACGGAGGAAGTCCGAAAGCCTGCCCCAGCATTTGTGATTTTTGACTTTTTGCAAAACGTGTGAAGTCGGGTATGTTGAGTGATAACGTTGCCCAGAATCCAACCATTCCTGTTAAAGAAGGAATAAAGAATTTCCAGAACTCGCCGGCAGAAGTAAAAGTACTTGGTTGACTCAGTATTGGTCCAAATCCATCTGCATTTACATATGCCCAGATTAAAAGACCTAATCCTACTAAAAGTAAAAAAGGTGCACCGAAAGCTTCTAACCATTTTATCGAATCTATACCTTTCACGATAAAATAAACATTCAATCCCCAGAAAATTAAAAAGCCAATCGCTGGTCCGAATGAAAATACAGCCCAGCCCGGAAGTATAAGAATAATTAAAGAGTTAAATGCTTGTCCGCCAATCCATGTTTGAATACCAAACCAGCCGCATGCAACAATAGCCCTGAGTAAAGCTGGAACATTTGAACCTTTTGTTCCAAAAGATGCCCTTGAAAGGACAGGAAAGGGAATACCATATTTTGTTCCGGCATGAGCATTTAAGATCATCGGGATTAAAACAATTATGTTACCGAGTGCAATCGTAAGCATTGCCTGCCACCAGTTCATCCCGCCTGCTATCAACCCGCTTGCTAGCATATAAGTCGGTATGCAAACGCTCATCCCGATCCAGAGGGCAGCAATATTATACGTTCCCCATGAACGCTGAGAGACTTTTGTTGGAGAAATATCGGGATTGATCAGTCTTTGATTTTCAATTGTAGAAACATCAGTTTCCACCAGTTCGGGATCGTAAAATCTTTGCATAATATATTTTGAATTAGTGATTTGTTGATTTGAGGATTTTAATGTTTAGTTATTATTTCGTTTTACTCATTTATTTATAATGTGATAAATTCATAAAATCAAAAAATATCCAAATCATAAAATATTTATCACCACGCAGCAGCAAATGCATCTCGCTTAACAAAATTGCCTCTTCCTTTTTTTCCTTTGAACTCGTTATTTTGAACGATTACTTCACCGCGTGAAAGTACGGTCTCTGCGTTACCTTTTACTTTCTTTCCTTCGAACATTGAATAGTCTACATTCATATGATGTGTCTTTGCCGAAATTGTATACTCTTTATTCGGATCCCAGATAACAATATCTGCATCAGAACCGACAGAGATAGCACCTTTACGTGGATACATTCCGAAAAGCTTAGCCGGGTTAGTGGAAATCAATTCAACCCAACGGTTAACAGAAATTCTTCCTTCGTTTACACCGCCATCGTATAATAATTGAACTCGGTTCTCTATTCCGGGACCGCCATTTGGAATTTTTGTGAAGTTGTCTTTGCCAAGCTCTTTTTGTCCTTTAAAATTAAATGGACAATGATCTGTTGAAACAACCTGTAGATTATTTTGTTGTAACCCCGCCCATAATTTATCCTGATGCCATTTCTCTCTTACGGGGGGAGAGAAAACATATTTGGCTCCCTCAAAACCAGGTTTGCTTATGTCTTCTATAGACAGGTAAAGATATTGTGTACAGGTTTCTGCGTAAGCTGGTAAACCTCTATCTCTCGCTTCTGAAACTTTTGTAAGTGCATCGTTACAGGTTAGGTGAACTATATAAACAGGAGTTCCTGCCATTTCTGCCAGCGCAATTGCCCTGTTTGTCGATTCACCTTCAGCAGCAGCAGGACGACTGAATGCATGATACTTCGGAGCCAGTTTCCCTTCAGCTACCATTTGTTGTACTATTATGTCAATTGTCATTCCGTTTTCTGCGTGCATACAAACAAGTCCGCCGTTCTTTTTTGTTTGCAGCATTGCTTTATAAATCGTTGCATCATCAACCATTAAAACACCGGGATACGCTAAAAACAATTTAAAACTTGTTACACCTTCTTTTACCATATCATCCATTTCACTTAATCGTTTGTCTGGTAGATCAGTGATGATCATATGAAAGCTATAATCGATCGTAGCTTTGCCTTCGGCTTTTGCTTTCCAGGTATCGAGTCCTTCACGCAGGCTACCTCCTTTTGGTTGAATAGCAAAATCTATAAATGAAGTTGTTCCTCCGAAGGCTGCGGCTTTTGTTCCCGTTTCAAAATCATCACTCGACATCGTTCCACCAAAAGGCATATCGAGATGTGTATGAACATCTATACCGCCTGGAATAACATATTTATCTTTTGCATCGATAACAGTATCAGCTTCATATTTAAGATTACTACCGATAGTTGTGATTTTTTCTTTTTCGATGAAAATATCCGCAACATAATCCTGTTCGGCAGTTATGATACGACCGTTTTTTAGTAATGTTGACATGACTGTATCCTTTTACTCTTTATAAAATTTAATGAATTACAATTCCATGTTCTTTTTGGAACTCTGCAAGATTTTCCCAGGTTAGTGGCTTTCCTTGCTTTTCAAAATCTTTAATCAATTCATTCCAGGTTTTACTTTTCGTTTCGTCATCAACTCTTACCATAGAAATACATCCCTCCACTGGACAAACAAGCGAACACAGACAGCATCCAACACAATCCTCTTCTCGCACCTCAGTTTTGTTGTGTCCGTTAACAGGAATTAAATCTATACATTGATGAGCACCATCTTCACAAGCAATATGGCATAGATTGCAATGAATACATATTGATTGATCAATTCTTGCTACGGTTTTATGCAGAAGATTAAAGTTACCAAAATCTTCAATCTGTTCAACTGCTCTACCTCTGAATTCTTCAATAGAATTATATCCTTTTGATTCCATCCAGTTTGTTAAACCTTCAACAAGATCATTAATGATTCTAAAGCCATAATGCATAACTGCAGTACAAAGTTGCACACTTGTTGAGCCCAGTAAGATAAATTCTACGGCGTCTCGCCATGTACTTATTCCTCCTATACCAGAAATAGGAAGTTTTATTTCCGGATCGCTGGCAACCTGTGAAATCATATGTAAAGCAATTGGTTTTACAGCGGGACCAGCAAATCCGCCGTGACTGCTTTTTCCTGCAACAGACGGTTGTATTTTCATTGTATCTATATCGACACCTATGATACTGTTAATGGTATTTATTAATGAAATGCCCGAAGCATTTGCTACTTTTGCTGCACGAGCAGGATACCTTATATCAGTTACATTTGGCGTTAGTTTTACGAGTACGGGTATTGTTGAAACTTCAGTTACCCATTCGGTAATCATCTTACAGTATTCAGGTACCTGTCCAACCGCTGCTCCCATTCCTCTTTCACTCATTCCATGCGGGCATCCATAATTAAGCTCGATTCCATCCGCTCCCGTATCGATTGTTCTTTTTACAATGTCGTGCCAGGTTTCTTTTTTTGATTCAACCATTAATGAAACAATAACCGCGCGATCAGGCCATAGCTTTTTTGTCTCGGTAATTTCTTCAAAATTTACTTCAGTTGGTCGGTCACTTATCAATTCAACGTTGTTTAATCCAACAATTTTTTCTCCGTTTAGATCTAAACCGCCGTACCTATTGCACACATTCATTACTGGTTCGCCGATAGTTTTCCACACCGTTCCACCCCAGCCCTGTTCAAATGCTTTACAATTCTGATAGGCAGAATTGGATGGCGGCGCTGATGCAAGCCAAAATGGATTTGGAGATTTTATTCCTCCGCAATTGATTGAGAGATCAACCATTATTACCTCGTTTTAAGAATATTGAATTATGAACAAGGAATGATGAATATCGAAGTAATTTTGTTTAGCATAGATCATCATTCAGAGTTCCTTGTTGGATATTCTTCATTCAATTAATACCGTTCACATATTTATCAATTCCATGTGCTGCTTGTTTTCCATCATAAGCAGCATTTACTACTTCTTTACCGCCATTGATACAATCACCACCGGCAAATACTTTTGGATTATCTGTTTGGTATGTTTCTTCGTTAACTATAACACGACCGTTTTTAATTTCTAGGTCGGGAATTGTTTCCAGGAAATTCGAATTTGCCTCTTGTCCTAATGCATAGATTACCATATCAACAGGAATTTCAAATTCAGAATTTTTAACCGGAACAGGTTTTCTTCTTCCGCTTTCATCTTCTTCACCTAATTCCATTTTTACGCACTTTATACTTTCAACATTGTTCTTGCCTATAAATTCAACGGGTGATGTTAAGAAGTGAAAAATTATTCCATCGTTTTTTGCAAGACGATATTCAAAACTGTTTGCGGGCATTTCCTCAGCAGTCCTTCTGTAAATTATCATCACTTTTTCTGCACCCAACCTTTTTGCTTCCGTAGCCGCATCGATTGCTGTGTTACCGGCACCGATAATTGCAACGTGTTTTCCAACATCAACTGCTTTATATTTTTCTTTTTTTACTTTTTCGATGAACTCAAGTGCACCAACAACACCTTTAAGATTTTCGCCCGGTATTCTTAGCTTTCCGCTTTCACCTAAACCAACACCTATAAAAATGCTGTCGTGTTTTTTTAATAATTCATCGATCGAAATGTTATCACCTACTTTCACACCGATTTTAATTTTCACGCCGAAACTTTTAACCAAATCTACTTCTTTCAAGCTATCCGCCTGAATTGTTTTATACGGAGCGATTCCCCAGGTATCCAATCCGCCGGGAGTTTCTTTCGATTCATATATTTGAACATTATAACCGAGCAAAGCCAACTCTGCTCCACAGGCTAAGCCCGCGGGACCCGAGCCAATAATTCCAACCGATTTTCCGTTTTCCTTTTTAGGGGTGAATAATTTTGGCATTCCCAATTCAAAGTAATTGTCTATCGCATATCTCTGTAGTCTTCCAATTTCAATTGCCTTTTCACCTTTT
This sequence comes from bacterium BMS3Abin03, assembly GCA_022340715.1. Lineage (GTDB taxonomy): Bacteria > Bacteroidota > Ignavibacteria > Ignavibacteriales > Ignavibacteriaceae > BMS3ABIN03. The sequence continues at coordinate 34,306 of JAJDNK010000010.1, forward strand.
TCTACATAAACACAGGAACCTTCACAGAGAATTTCTACAGGACAAGCCTTAGCACAAGTAAGTGCTGCCCAGTTAGAGCTAAATATAGTTTTTGCTGAACCAATTAAATTCTCCGTTGCGATTTTTTTTATAAATGTCGGAATATCGATATGAGTTGGGCAAGCCTTTGTGCAAGGTGAATCATAACAAAATAAACAACGATTTGCTTCATTGATAGCAGCGTTTCTCGTGAACGGCGGAGTGATCTCTTTGAAATTTTCTTTGTACTGTTCGTCAGTTAGTTTGTCAGCAATATTCATTGATTTGGCGATTTAATGATTTTAAGATTTGTTGATTGAATTAACATCTTGCCAGGGCTTTATCCATCGTTTTAATAAAATCATCCACTTCACTTTTTGTTACAGTAAGCGGTGGAGAAATTCTAACCACATTTCCATAAAGTCCGCCTTTACCGATCAGCACTCCTTCTTTTTTCATTTCTTCAAAAAGTTTTACAACCAGAGCCGCGTCGGGCACTTTATTTTCTTTAACGAATTCACAAGCCTGCATTAATCCCATACCTCTTACATCTCCGATGGAAGGATATTTTTTCTGGAGGTCTTCTAAACCTTCTCTTAAATGTTGACCAACAATATTTGAATTTTCTGCCAAGTTTTCTTCTTCCATCACTTCTATCGTTGCAAGTGCTGCTGCCATTGAAACAGGGTTACCACCGAAAGTAGAAATCGTAAGTCCTGTGAAACTGTCTGCTATATCAGTTCGCGCAATAGTTACACCGAGGGGAGTGCCATTTGCAATTCCTTTTGCTGCAGTCATGATATCAGGTTCAACTTCCCAGTGTTCGATTCCAAACATTCTTTTGCCTGTTCTTCCGAAACCGGTTTGTACTTCATCTGCAATGAATACACCGCCGTATTTTTTTATGATTGGAACTGCAACCTGAAAATATTCCTTTGGTGGGGTTATAAATCCGCCAACACCTTGAATCGGTTCTGCGATGAGTCCTGCAATGTTACCGGTAGTTGTGGTCATAATTAATTCTTCGATATCCTGCGCACATTTTATTTCGCAGGATGGATATGAAAGTCCTAAAGGACAACGATAACAGTAAGGACTTACGGCGTGCTTGATTCCCGGTACATGAGTTCCTCCGTGACGCCAGGGTGCGTGTCCGGTCATACTCATTGCAAGTAATGAACGACCACTGTAACTGTGACGTAAGGCGATAATTTCCTGGTTACCTGTGTAATGCTGTGCTAAAAATACAGCAGTTTCATCTGCTTCGGTTCCGCTGCTGGTGAAATAAGTTTTTTTCAATTTGCCGGGAGTGATTTCAGCAAGCTTTTCCGCAAGTGCAACTATTTTTTCATTAGGATATAATGTTGATGTGTGTTGAAGCTTACCAACCTGTTCAGCAATTTTAGATGTTACTTTTGGATTGCAGTGCCCAACGCTGATTGTTAAAATCCCTCCGAAGAAATCGAGATACTTATTTCCTTCGGGATCGTAGACATACATCCCATCTCCATGATCGATAGCGAGTGATTCCTTATAATAGTTGGCTACACTCGGAAACAGAAACTCTTTATGCTTTGCACGGATTTCTGAAGAGCTTATTTTTTTTTCTTCACTTACTTTTGTATTGACCTGTGCCATTGAAATTTCCTTTAAATATTTTTAAATCTTTACAAGTTCTTCATAAGTTTCAGGACGACGGTCGCGGAAAAACTGCCAGACATTTCGTACTTCCTGTATTTCATCAAGATCGAGATCGGCAACAACAAGTTCATCTTTATCGCGGCTGCCTTGTGCAATTATTTTTCCACGGGGGGAACAAAAATAGCTGCTTCCATAAAACTCACCGATGTTCCATGGTGCTTCTTTACCAACCCTGTTAATCGCGCCTACAAAATATCCGTTAGCGACTGCGTGAGCAGGCTGCTCGAGTTCCCAGAGATATTCAGATAATCCTGCAACTGTTGCAGAAGGATTAAGAACTATTTCCGCGCCGTTTAATCCTAATGCACGTGCGCCTTCCGGGAAATGCCTGTCATAACAAATGTAAACACCGATGTCTGCATAGGCAGTTTGGAAAACGGGGAAGCCAAGGTTGCCGGGTTTGAAATAGAATTTTTCCCAGAAGCCCGGATCGCAATGAGGAATGTGATGCTTGCGGTATTTGCCGAGATAATTTCCGTCGGCGTTAATTACGGCAGCAGTGTTATAATAAATACCTGTTATTTCTTCCTCATAAATCGGAACAACGATTACCATGTTATGTTTCTTTGCTACTTCCTGCATAAGCTTGGTTGTTGGTCCGTCAGGAATTTTTTCAACCATAGCGTACCATTTTGTTTTTTGCTCGGCGCAGAAATAAGGTCCGTAAAATAATTCCTGTAAGCATAAAACCTGAACACCTTTTTTTGCTGCCTCTTCGATCATCTTAAGGTGTTTTTCAATCATTGCATTTTTTATTTTTTCAATTGGTTCTTCAGTCGATCCGGCAAGT
>JAJDNK010000009.1 GCA_022340715.1 bacterium BMS3Abin03
ACCGGAGTTAAAGGTTGTTTGGCAGAATACCTGAGTATTTCCCTGCCGTAGAATTCTAGGAAATCTATTGCTTCAGCAGTATCGGCATCGGCTTCCAGATAATTTTTACCGGTTTCATAGATCATCCAGGCATTAATCTCAAATCTTCTAACTCTGGCAATAGCAGCGGCTTTAAAAAGATAATTTGCTCTCTCTGCTGCCGGAACAAATTTCCAATCTTCAAACTTTTTTGCTGCTGTTTCAACGGCACGTGTAGCAATTTCCTTAGTTCCCTTATAAAACTTTGCTACCGCTTCATCTTTGTTGGCTGGATTGTAAGAAACCAGTTTATTCTTTGATCTTAATTTTTTTCCACCAACTACCATTTCATAAGTTTTACCTAATTGTTTTGCTACAGATGCAAGAGCTTTTTGTTGCTTTACAAGATTAGATTTTATACTAAAATCGGTTATTGGTTCATTCTTAAACGGCTTGATTCTCATCTGTTAACTCCTGTTAAAAAAATAAAAAAGACATCAAAAATTAACGGTTTTAGCCCGGATAAACAATTTCTAAACTCTACCCGTTATTTTAAATGCATATCTAACAAAACAAAATTGGCTATAATGAACTCTTTCTAATTTATTGTTATGGTGTTATATTAAATATCAATAATTAGAAAATATTAAAGATAGAATTCAATATTTTTAAGAACTAATTTAGGGGGAACTTAAACTATTTATCTTTTCAATCAGGAGAGTGAGAGAAGGATATGGGAAATTTAAAATCCTGTAAAACCATTACGGATCTTTACCGTTTTATTACGGAAGAGTTCGGTCCAACCGTAAACAGAGATTTTCTTAGATATAAATCAGAAGGTGAATACAGAGGAATTTCATATTCCCAGTTTAAAACAGAAACGGATTTATTCGCATTTGGTTTAGCTTCTTTGGGGATAAAACGTGAAGACAAAATTGCAATCATTTCGGAAAACAGACCCGAATGGATTAATTCAGATATGGCAATTTTAGCTCTCGGTGCAATCGATATTCCTCTTTACCCTTCTCTCACTGCAGCTTCAATTGAGTTCATCTTGAATAACTCAGAAGCAAATACTGTAATTGTTTCCAATAAATTTCAGTTAAATAAGATTTTAAAGATACTTGGTAAATGCAGACATATTAAAAATATAATCATACTTAATGAAAAAGATTATGATCCTTCCATAAATCATCTGTATACATTTCGCCAGATCCAGGATAAAGGCAAACTATTCAAAAAAGAAGATCCGAATCTACTTACTGAAAGTATGAAGTTAGTTAAAGAAAGTGATGTCTGCACAATCATTTATACTTCAGGAACAACGGGTGAACCGAAAGGAGTGATCCTGACACATAGAAATATAATGTCGAATGTGGAAGCTGCTTTAATATCTTTTCCAATAGATAAAAATGATGTGTTTCTTTCATTTCTTCCCCTCTGCCACATTTTTGAAAGAATGGCAGGATATTATACAGCCGTTTCTTCCGGTGCAATGATTTGCTATGCTGAAAGTATAGAAACTGTAGCAAATAATCTTATAGAAGTGAAGCCAACCCTGCTTACAACTGTGCCGAGATTGTTTGAAAGAATCTACTCCAAAATTATGAAGAATGTAGAAAGTCAGTCCGTAAACAAACAAAAGATATTTTACTGGGCAATTCAAACAGGTCAACAATTCGTAAATGCAAAGAAAGAAAAAAATGTTTCTCTTTCACTTTCAATTAAACATAAGCTTGCAAATAAACTTGTATTAAAAAACATTCAGGAAAAAACAGGCGGGAATCTGCGTTTCTTTATTTCCGGCGGTGCGCCTTTGTCACGTGAGCTCGGTGAATTTTTTGAAGCGATTGGAATAATAATACTTGAAGGATATGGACTAACAGAATCTTCACCTGTAATCGCTGCAAACAGGATAGACGATTATAAGTTTGGAACCGTCGGTAAAGTTTTACCGGGTATTGAAGTTAAGATAGCTCACGATGGAGAGATACTTGCCAAAGGTCCGAATATAATGCTGGGATATTATAAAAATAAAAAAGAAACCGAGGCAACTTTAAAAGATGGATGGCTTCATACTGGTGATATAGGTGTTTTCGATGCAGATGGATTTTTGATGATTACAGACAGGAAAAAACATTTATTTAAAACTTCAGCAGGAAAGTATATTGCTCCATCTCATATAGAAAACACTTTTCTCGCCAGCAAATATATAGATCAGTTTGTTTTAGTTGGGGATAAGCGAATGTTTTTAAGTGCACTCATTGTACCGGATTTTGAAGCTGTAAAAGAATATGCTGATTCACATAATATTCCTTATACAACAAACCAGGATCTTGTGAAAAATGATACTATCTATAATCTTTTTGAAAATGATATGATGCAGTTCCAGAAAAAGCTCGCAAACTATGAGCGGGTAAGGAAATTCATTCTCCTGGATAAACCGTTTACGATTGAAAACGGAGAAATAACTCCCAGCTTAAAAATTAAAAGAAAAGTAGTAGAGGATAAATACAAAGAGTTTATAGAAAATTTATACTACGAAAAGTATTCAGAGTAAAAAAAGAAGCTATTTTAGCTTTTCAAATTCTTTGATTATCTGATCATGAATTACTCCATTTGAAGCAAGTATTTTCTTGGAATAAATATTAATTTCATTTCCTTCGAAATCTGTTACCAGACCGCCGGCTTCTTCAACAATTAGTTTTCCCGCACATATATCCCAGGGATGAAGATGCACTTCCCAGAATCCTTCAAAAATACCGGAGGCAACAAAACAAAAATCAATTGCTGCAGAACCAAGTCTTCTTACTCCACGTGCTTTTTTAGTTAAAGTTTCAAATTTCTGAAAAGCATTTTCAGGATTTTCAGCAATGTTGTATGGGAAGCCCGTAACAAGTAAACTGTGTTCTAATTTGGACGTCCGGTTTACGATCAACTTTTGCGAACCGGCAAAAGCGCCACTTCCCTTCTCTGCTGAATAAATGACATCATTCATTACATCGTAGACCACACCGGCAATTGTAGCATTATTTTTTTGCACACCGATTGAAACAGAAAAAATTGGAAGCCCGTGAGCAAAATTCGTTGTGCCGTCAAGTGGATCTACAACCCAAAAATATTCCGAATTATTCTTAGTACCGCTACCCTCTTCAGCTAAAATGCTGTGTCCCGGATATTTTTTTGTTATAAAATCAGTAATCAATTTTTCAGAAGCTTTATCAACTTCTGTTACCAGATTGTTTTCGCTAGTCTTATAATCGATCTTAAAATTTTTCCCAAAACCTTCTCTTACTACAGCGCCTGCTTGTTTAGCTATTTCAATTATATCATTAATCATTTATTTCCTTGATTATTTTTACAAATATACCCATATCAATTTCGAATATAAATTCATTAAATAAGTTGAAATAGTTGTTGAAAGTAAATTCATTCAATTCTTACAACCTTGATAGCCCTAAGCAATTTTGGTATATTTTGATGATAATTAAAAGTGAACAAACAGGAGTTTTTACTTGGATCAGTCAAAAGAAATTGACGTTCATTCCTCTGATGAAGGTTCTATTGTTGACAATATTCCCGATACTTTGCCGGTTTTACCGCTCAGAGATATTGTAATATTTCCGTATATGATCTTTCCTGTTCTGGTTGGCAGAGAACAGTCGATCAGGGCAGCTAATTATGCAACTGAAAATACAAAATACATCTTTCTTTCAACCCAGAAAAAATCAAATATCGAAGATCCATCTACAGATGATATATATAGGGATGGAACAATTGCAAAAATTGTACAGATATTAAAGCTTCCTAACGGCTTAATCAAAATCATTGTCGATGGATTAATTCAGGCAAAGATTGTTGAATTTACTAATAGAAAAGAGTTCTTTGAAGGAAAAATTGAAATTGTACTGCCGGAATTAGTACGCGATCATGAAATGAACGCTATGGAAAGGCAGATGTCGCAGTTATTTAAACAGTACATAAAGATCAGTCGAAACATTCCCGCCGAAACGTTGTCGGCTTTTGAAAACATCGTGGAACCCGACCGCAAATTATTTTATGTAGCCGCAAATGTTAACCAGTTAATTGATGTTAAACAAACAATCCTGCAGAAGTATACTTTAAAGGATCAATTTTACGAAGTGATAAAAATTTTGAATTCGGAAATTGATATCCTGAAAATTGAAAAAGAGATCGATAATAAAGTGCAGGAAAACATAGCTAAAACCCAGAGAAAGTTTATCATCCAGGAGCAGATAAAAATACTTCAGGAAGAATTAGGGGAAGATGAGGATGGTTCACCCGAGTTTTCCAAGATGCGGCAACAAATAAAAAAAGCAAAGATGACAAAGGAAGCCGAAAACAAGGCACTGGATGAACTTGCAAAGCTTAAGAAAACACCTCCGATGTCACCCGAATCGACTGTTATCAGAAATTACTTAGACTGGCTTCTTGAAGTGCCGTGGTCAACAAAGACAAAAGATAATTTAGGAATTAAGCACGTTCAAAAAATTCTGGATGAAGACCACTTCGGACTTGAGAAACCAAAAGAAAGAATTATTGAACACATCGCAGTTTTAAATCTTGTTAAACAGATCCGCGGACAGATCCTCTGTTTTGTCGGGCCTCCGGGAGTTGGTAAAACATCACTTGGTAAATCAATTGCCAGAGCACTTGGAAGAAAATTTATTCGGATAAGTCTTGGTGGTGTCCGTGACGAAGCTGAAATAAGAGGACATCGTAGGACTTACATCGGTTCGATGCCAGGTAAAATTATTCAATCTATGAAAAAAGCAGGCACTATAAATCCTGTTATTCTTTTAGATGAAATTGATAAGATGAGTGTAGATTTCCGCGGCGATCCATCTGCAGCAATGCTCGAGGTTCTAGATCCCGAACAAAATCATACTTTCAACGATCATTATCTTGAAGTCGATTACGATCTGAAGCAGGTAATGTTTATAACAACTGCAAACGTTAGATATAACATTCCTCTTCCACTACAGGATAGAATGGAAATAATTGAACTTCCGGGTTATCTTGAATATGATAAAATTGAAATAGCAAAAGCACACCTGATTCCCAAACAATTAAAAGCGCACGGTCTTTCAGATAAAAAAATTGAATTTCAGGATGCTGCAATCAGGAAACTAATCAGGGAATACACACGTGAGGCCGGGGTAAGAAATCTTGAACGTGAACTTGCATCGATCTGTCGTAAGATTGCAAGAGATATTGTACTGAAAGAATCTTCAAATGGAAAGAAAAAAACTAAAAAGAAATATATTATTGACGAAGAAATAGTTGAAAAGTATCTAAAAAATCCAAAGTTCAGAGAATCGCACCATGAAAAAGCCCAGCGTATCGGAAGTGTAACCGGTTTAGCTTGGACGAGCGTTGGCGGTGATTTGCTAAATGTTGAAGTTACGATAATGACCGGTACCGGTAAGCTGAGTCTTACAGGACAAATCGGTAACGTGATGAAAGAATCAGCACAGGCAGCGTTAAGTTATCTAAGATCTTCTGCAAAACGGCTTGGTTTAAATACAGATTTCTTTAAAGGTAAAGAAATTCATATACACGTTCCTGAAGGGGCCATCCCGAAAGACGGACCCTCAGCCGGAATTACAATGGCGATGGCAATGTATTCTGCGATAAGCGGCAGACCAGCATCAAACAATGTTGCAATGACCGGAGAAATAACTTTAACCGGATCAATACTTCCGATTGGTGGTTTGAATGAAAAGTTATTGGCAGCAAAGAGGAATGATATTAAAACAGTGCTTATTCCTAAAAAGAATGAAATCGATTTAAATGAAATTCCGGATAAAGTAAAAGATGGGATAAAAATCATAACAGTTGAAAAGGTTGATGATGCAATACCTTATATCTTTGCATCATTGAAAGCTCAGAAGAATAACACAAAGATCAAAAAGAAAACATCGAAGAGTAAGAGAAAATAATTGGAAGAACTGGTTATTCCTAAAAATATTAGTTCTGATGAAGAAGGTTACAAACTGCTTCTCAAACAATTACGATCATTACTTGTTAAGGAAGAACCTGAATTATCTAATCTGGCAAATCTTACTGCAGCTGTAAAACAGACTTTTAAGAAAATCATCTGGGTAGGATTTTATCTTTTTGACGGAGAAAAATTGTACGTCGGACCTTTCCAGGGAAAAGTTGCCTGCTCTATTATAAAAATGAATGAAGGTGTTTGTGGTAAGGCAGCTTCTACTCGAGAGACTATAATCGTTCCCGATGTTAACAAGTTTGAAGGTCACATTGCCTGTGATGAAGATTCAAAATCAGAGATTGTTGTTCCTATCATAAAAAAAGATGATTCGCTTTTCGGTGTGCTCGATCTCGACAGCGCCGAATACGATTCATTTAACGATACCGATAAAAAAAATTTAGAAGAAATATGTAACTTCCTTGTCGACGGAATAATTCACTAACAGATAAATTCTTTTAATGGGATATTTAGTAACAGCAAGAAAATGGCGCCCTCAGGTTTTCAGCAGTGTTGCAGGACAGGAGCACATTACAGAGACACTGAAGAATGCAATAAAAAATAACAGGATTGCTCACGCATATCTTTTTACCGGACCTCGTGGTGTTGGTAAAACTACAACTGCAAGAATTTTTGCTAAGGCACTCAATTGTACAAATCTTAAGAATGCGGAACCATGTAACGAATGCGACAACTGCAAAGACATTCAAAACTCTCAGTTGCTGGATATTATTGAAATTGACGGTGCTTCAAACAGGGGAATTGATGAAGTAAGAACATTAAGAGAATCTGTTAAGTATGCACCGACCCGCGGAAAATACAAAATATACATCATCGATGAAGTACACATGCTTACGAAAGAATCGTTTAATGCATTTCTTAAAACTCTTGAAGAGCCGCCCGAACATACGATTTTTATTTTCGCTACAACTGATGTTCATAAAGTTCCTTTGACTATTATCTCAAGATGCCAGAGATTTGATTTTCGCCGTATACAAATGGATACGATTAAAGAAACATTGCTTCAGATTGCAAAAGCCGAAAATATTAAAATTGATGACAAAACTCTTACTATTATTTCAAAAAAAGCAGATGGCGCCTTACGTGATGCGGAAAGCTATTTCGACCAGGTTGTTTCTTTCTGCGGCGATAAGATCGATTCCGAAACAGTAGCAAAAATGTTAAACCTGATCGATGATGAAATTTATTTCGAGATATCGGATGCAATTCTAAATAAAAATTTCAAATCTGTATTCGAAGTAACAAATAAAATATACGGCAACGGCTGGGACTTCATCGATTTTATGGAAGGATTAATTGAACACTTCAGAAATATTATGACTGTTATACTCACGGAAAAAACATCTCTTACAGAAACCGCGGATGTTTATCGCAACAGATATATGGATTATATTGACAAATTTTCAGAAGGCGATCTGTTAAGAGTTCTAAATTTCCTGACTAAAGTCCAACAGGAACTAAAGTATTCACAAAATCAGAAATTAAAAATCGAAATTGCTTTAAGTCATCTTATTGCCTTGGAAAAGTCTTTTACTCTAAGTGAATTAATTTCGAAAATAAATTCTTCATCCATCGAAAAAAAAAGTTTAGTTGAATCTGAATGGGGTTCATCCTCATCAGGTGAATCAAAGCCAACACTACCCCCAAAAGAAGAGAAACAAAGAGTAACTTATCAGCATCCAGTCATTTCGAAACAAAATGAAGAATCTAAAACTTCACCAATAATTGCAGAACCAATACAAGGTGAAATCGATTTTGAAAAAATTTCAAATATGTGGCAGAGCTTTGTTGATGAAATTTCCAGTGAGCGTGGTTTAACACTTGGACCAGCACTTACTTCATTAAGACTGCATTCATTATCCGGGAATCAAATTAATGTTTCATCCGCTGCTGTGGGTATTGAAAAAACGATGGAAATAAACAGGAAGTATCTTGAAACTAAATCTGAGTTAGTTTTCGGTAAAAGATTGATGTTTTTTCTTATTGGAGAGAATGAAACAGTGGATCAGTCTAAGGAACAGAAAAAGCCTGAAAATAAGAAGCCAGCCCTAAAAAATAATGAAGTTTCTGACGATCCTTACGAAGATGTAATTATCAACGAATTGGGTGGTGTAAAAATCAATTAAACAGTAGTTTTTAGAGTACAAATCGCTATTCGATACCTTCCCTAATGATTTGATTAATAGTAATTTATGGCTATTTTTAATGTCTATGTCTAAAAATCTTATCATCGCAATCGATGGTCCGGCCGGCTCAGGTAAAAGTACCACTGCGAAGATAGTTGCTCAGAAATTAGGCTATTTATACATTGATACCGGGGCGATGTATCGGGCAATTACATTTTTAGCTATCAGGGATAAGATTCTAGACAATCAGGAAAAGATTATTGAATTAGCAAAATCTTGTAAGATTGAATTAAATTTTACTAACGGGAAAACGAGTATAAAAGTTAACGATGAAGACCTTACAGATGAGATCAGAAGTGTTGATGTAAACAAAAATGTGAGTGATGTTAGTAAAATTGAAGATGTTCGTAAAGTACTGGTAAAAAAACAAAGAGAGATTGGCGTAAGCGGTCCGGGAATAGTTATGGAAGGCAGAGATATAACAACTGTTGTGTTCCCTGATGCTGATGTAAAGATTTTTCTTACTGCTACTCTTGATGAAAGAGCTATCAGGCGTGCAAAAGAGTATGCAGAAAACGGGACAAAAATTCCTGTTGAAAACATTAGAGAAAATCTTCACAGAAGAGATACTATAGATTCAAACAGGAAAGTTAGTCCGCTTCGTAAAGTTGAGGATGCAGTTGTAGTTGATACTAGTTATGTAACCATTGATGAACAGGTTAAAATCATTCTGGATGTTGTTACAAAAAAGGCAAACGAATCGGGAATTGAAATAAATATTAACTAATAGATTTTAAAGCCAAAATAAAAGTTATGTTAAATTAAATTATCTGTATTATCTGGTTTTATTGGCTTGATCAAATAATATGGAAATATCTTTTTAGGAGGATGAATGTCCGAAGAGACAAAAGAAACGAATAAGGTAGTTGCGACGACAGACGATTATGAAAGAGCAAAGACCAAATTTCAGAATGAAGAATATTCCCAGGAGGAATTTCTTGAATTGGCAAACATGTATGCCAGCTCATTTCATGATGTAAAAGAAGGCGAACCTGTTAAAGGAACAATAGTAAGTATACAGGGCGATAACGTAATTGTAGACGTCGGTTTTAAATCCGAAGGGACTATCCAGAAGATGGAATTCGGAGAGGGTAAAGAACTTAAAATCGGGGATGAAATCGAAGTTGTACTTGAAAGTGTTGAAGATAAAGACGGTAACCTTGTACTAAGTAAACAAAGAGCTGATTTCCTTAAGATCTGGGATAGAGTAATGAATGCTTATGATACGGGTGAAGTTCTTGAAGGGAAAATTATAAAAAGAATTAAAGGCGGAATGGTTGTAGATCTGTTCGGAATGGAAGCCTTCCTTCCGGGTTCACAGATAGATATAAGACCAATAAGAGACTTTGATGTTTTTGTCGGTCAAACGATGGACTTTAAAGTTGTAAAAGTTAATGTCCCAACTGAGAACGTTGTTGTCTCACATAAGGTTCTGGTTGAAGAAGAAATAGCTGATCAGAGAAACGCTATACTTGAAGGACTTGAAAAAGGACAAATTCTTGAAGGAACGGTAAAAGCAATTACCGATTTCGGTGTGTTTGTAGATCTCGGTGGTGTTGATGGTTTAATCCACATTACAGATTTAAGCTGGGGAAGAATAAATCATCCAAATGAAATCGTTTCACTTGATGAAACTATTAAAGTTGTTGTTACCGATTTTGATGAAGAGAAGAAAAGAATTTCTCTTAGTCTTAAAAAACTGCTACCTCACCCGTGGGAAAACATCGAGAACAAATATCATATTGGTGATAAAGTATCGGGTCGTGTTGTTTCACTTACAGATTACGGTGCATTTATTGAAATCGAAAAAGGTATTGAGGGACTTATTCACAATTCTGAAATGAGCTGGACTCAGCATATTAAGCATCCTTCTCAGGTTGTTGCAATGGGACAGGTCATTGAAGCAGTTATCTTAAGTCTGGATAAAGAAGAAAAGAAAATTTCTCTTGGAATTAAGCAATTAGAACCTGATCCATGGCAAACATTAATGCAGAAATATCCTGTTGGATCAAAACATACAGGAGTTGCACGTAATTTAACCAACTTCGGTGTTTTTGTTGAACTTGAGCCCGGTGTTGACGGACTTGTTCATATTTCTGATTTATCATGGACTAAAAAGATTCGTCATCCCGGAGAAGTTGTTAAGAAAGGTGAATCAATAGAAGTAACGGTTCTTAGTGTTGATGTAGATCAGAGGAAAATTTCTCTGGGTCACAAACAAATTATTGATAATCCATGGGATACATTTGAAAAGAAATATGCTATTGGAACAATAACAGAAGGAAAAGTGGTTCGGATCATTGAAAAAGGATTGATCGCAGAATTACCTGAAAAAGTAGATGGATTTGTTCCTGTAAGTCAGTTATCAACATCAAAAATAAAAAATATAGCAAATCACTTTCCTATTGATTCAGTGATTCCACTTAAGGTTTTGGAATTCGATAAGGAAAACAAGAAAATAGTATTAAGTGCAATAACTGCTCTAAAAGATAAAACTGAGGAAGAAATCGAACAATACCTCACTTCTCATAAACTTGAAAGAGTTTCGGTACAAAGTATTAAAAGTGCTGAAACCGGTGAGATCGATTCTTCAGAGTTCCCGATTTTCGAGGTACATGATAACGAGCAGAAACAAAATCAACCTGCTGAACCACCAAAGCAGGAAGAAAAAACTAAAGAATCTTAATAATTGTACTCAATTATTCTTAATTTATGAGCGGGATATCATCCCGCTCTTTTTATATTTACTAAATTTCTATGAACGGAAAAGTTGCATTACATACGCTTGGTTGCAAGCTGAACTTTTCAGAAACATCTACCATCGGGAAACAGTTTTTATCCAGGGATTACGACATTGTTGATATTAATGACAACGCCGATGTTGTTGTATTTAACACTTGCACAGTTACTAAAAATGCCGAGAAGGAATGCCGACAGCTTCTAAGAAGAGTTCTAAGGAACAATCCTGAAGCTTATGTAATTGTAACAGGTTGCTATGCACAACTTCACCCTGATGAAATTGCAAATATCAATGGAGTAGATGCTGTAATCGGTAGTAACGAAAAATTCAGATTATTTTCAGTTCTTGATGATTTTAGTAAAAAGGATTTTGCCTGTATCCGTGTTAGCCCATTCGATGATATAAATTCATTTGGTGAAGCACATTCTTCCGATGCCGACAGTCGTACAAGAGCATATTTTAAAATTCAGGATGGTTGTGATTATAAATGTTCATTCTGCACAATTCCTCTTGCAAGAGGAAACAGTCGCAGTATGAATCCTGAAGATGCCGTAGATGAATTCAAAAAGTTAATTAATCAGGACTATAAAGAAATAATTTTAACCGGCGTAAATGTTGGTGATTATGGAAAGCAATTTAATTTAAGCTTATCGGATCTTCTGAAACGATTCACAAAAATCCCCGGTGATTTCAGAATCCGGATAAGCTCGGTTGAACCAAATTTATTAACCGATGAGTTGATCGATTTGATTGCCGGAGAGGAAAAAATTTGTAATCATTTGCATATCCCGCTGCAAAGTGGAAATTCAGATATTCTTAAGGCAATGCAAAGAAGATATTCTGCATCTGATTACGAAAAAGTAATTTTAAACGCGCATAAAAAGATTGCTGATCTAGGAATCGGTGTAGACGTAATTGTTGGCTTTCCCGGTGAAACGGAAAAACAATTTATTGATACCCATAATTTTCTTAGAGATTTACCAATATCATACCTGCATGTTTTTACTTATTCAGAAAGACCGGATACTAAAGCAATCACGTTTAAAGGCAAAGTGGATGTGGCTGAAAGAAAGAGACGAAATAAAATACTTCGTACTCTGAGTGAAAAGCTAAAACATAATTTTTATAAGAATATGATCGGGAAAAAATCCAAGGTTTTATTTGAGCATGAAGTAACGGATGGAAAAATGAATGGATTTACTTCTAATTATATAAAAATGGAAAGTGATTTTGATGAAAATATAGTAAACAAACTGCAGGAAGTTGAAATCACTGGAATAACGGAAAATGGTATTTGCACAGGTGCTTTTACAGATACTAATAAATCCGTTGAATTATTAACAACATTGGATTAATATTCGTTTCAGAATATGAAGAAATTCTGGTTAATACTACTCATTCTCGCAACTGCTGTTTTTGCACAGCAAAGGAAAACACTTTCTACTCTAGACCTGGAACAGGAATTCAAAAACCCAATTAACAGTCCCGGAATCTCCGTAAATCAAAATTCCTTCGAAATTCCTGCTGAAAAGAAAAGTCCCGGACTCGCAATTTTATATTCTTTTCTTCTTCCGGGAATGGGTGAACTTTATGCAAATAATTATAATAGCGGTAAGTACTTTACGATAGCCGAAGGTATTTTTTGGGGAACATACATTGGAATGAACGTTTACGCTAATGCCAGAGAAAATGATTACAAGGCATTTGCCGAAACTTATGGCTCAGCAAATATATCAGAGAAAGATGCTGATTATTTTGCGACGATTGGTCAGTACGATAATATAGAAATTTATAATGATGAAAAAGCTCTTGAACGAAATTTCGATGAAATGTACGATACCGAAATCTATTACTGGAAGTGGCAGAATACTGAAGACAGGAAAACATACCGCAATATCCGTACATCAAGTGAACAGACATTTAATGATCTTAGGTTCGTTGTTGGTGCAATGATACTGAACAGAATTGCAAGCGCTATAAACGCTGTACGGTTAGTTGCTTCCTACAACAGCAGTCTTTCGGAGGAAATGGGCTGGAATCTTTCAGTTGAGATGAGGAATAGTATAAATCTGCCGACAAGTTTAAATCTAAACTTCCAAACCTCATTTTAACAGAATCATCTTTTTCGTTTCTGTAAAATAATTACCTGCTATAAGCTTATAAAAATATATTCCACTTGGTAAAGACTGTGCATTCCAAATTATTTCATAGCTACCAATGCTCTTCTTTTCATCTACCAATGTTGCTATTTCTTGCCCAGATATATCGAATATTTTAATTTCTACTTTAGAAGATTGAGGAATGGAATATCTTATTTTTGTCACTGGATTAAAAGGATTTGGGTAGTTCTGATTTAAAACATACGGGATAACTAATTGATCATTTTCATTTGGTAGTCCTGTAACAGAAGGTAAAATATTAATTGGAAATTTAGGTCCGAAATTCCATCTGTCGTGAAAATCCGGTATGCTGTCGTAAACCAGGCTCAGTCCACAAGAATAAATTGTATCAGTTGGTGAAGAAGCAGAAGCAGTATATTCAAATTCCCAATAAATAGTATCACTGGAGGATGGAAATAAAAGAGGAAAGGATTGCGTGAGTTCATTAACCTCCAGCGGATGCCTGAATGATAAAGTATCCACAATCTCCATTGTACCAAATCTTCCTGCAACGTTATAACCACCAGCCTCGGCGGGACCACCGGTTAAAAACATTTTGTACGATCCCGTTTGTCCAACAACCAATGTATCCGGTCCCTCAACCCAAACCGCAACATTAGTATCTTTTTCAAATGAATGACAAACACAACCATCCCCGTTTAACTCTGTACAGCCAATCACGTCTATCTTATCCGTGCCCCTATCAGATGCAATGACAATTATGCCAATAAAAAGCATGATCATAACTGTGTTTAATTTTTTTTTCATTTACTATTTATTATTCATCAATCGTTTTTTCAAAGATATTAAATTTTAGTGCTTTTGAAAACGACCCTGCCTTCTATTAATATATTTATCTGTTTATTATTGCAATAGATTGAAAACTTTCTCATTTTAAACATGACAAATCTATAGGAGGATGCCATGAAATTAAGTATCAAAGCATTCAGTCTTACCTGTGGAATTCTTTGGGGATTAACAATTCTAATAATGACCTATTGGGTAGTAATCGGAAGTTCAGGAGGAGAAACTTTGGGTAAACTACATAAATTTTATTTCGGCTATTCTGTATCCTGGATTGGAGGCATTATTGGATTGATTTGGGGTTTTGTTGATGGACTTATTTGCGGTGCAATTTTCGCCTGGTTGTACAACCGGCTATCGGGGAAAAAGGAATAAGTCCTATTTTGTTTATTTTTTAAGGCCGGATTGGTTATTAGATCCGGCTTTTTATTTGGAATTTCTAATCTTCATCTGCCCCAAAGAGTTTCCTAAACTCATTTACGTTCTTTTGCATTTCATCTATTATTTTTTGTTCATCATTTGTTCTTGGATTCCTGATCATCATTCCGAAATCCTCACTTTTCAAAACCTCACAGGAGCAAACTCTCGCAAATTCTTTTAAATTATTATCGGAAGTAACGACAGTTAAATTTTTCCTGTTCTTCGTTTGTTCGATCTGAATTTTAATTTTATCATCAGCAGTTTTATTGTTCGAATAAATTACTTGGCATTGATTTGCCTTAATCGGCACCTGTTCAAATCCATCAAAATGAATCGTACACTTTACTTTTTTATCGTGTAAAAAATTATCGATCATAAAAACCAGTTTTTCCCGGCTCCCCTGTTTATCCTTCTGCTGAAGCTTTTTTAATGAAGCGATCTTACCAATTACATTATTTCCATCGATGATATAATGGTTCATTTCTAAGAATTTGTTTTAAGAAAATTACCTGCTGGTATTATAAAATTCGTTTTGCTTTGTGAGCTTAAGATCCTGCAACTGTGGAGCTTTTACTCTTATTTCGAATCTGAATCCACGGTACAAGCCTAATGGATTCCAGGTAAAATTCATTAACCAGCAATGAAGATCACGTGAAATCCTGATTTGAGGTGCTGCGAATTCGTGTCTTTCGAAATCATAACTGCCTGTAACAGAAAACTTCCACGCTGGGGTTAAGTTAAAATTCAAACTTCCATTAAGACTTTGATATTTAATTTCTGCCTCAGGGACCGGACGGCTCAAATTGTAAGTGTAGGTTAACGAAATATCCCAGGGTATTGAAAAATCAGGATCTCTTGTAGTGTAAATTCCCTGGTAAACTTCTTTGTTAGTACTCCCAAATCCTGATCCTTTATTCTCATCAGTTTGCGATTCTTCAGTTTCATTTGATTTAAGTCTCTCACCTGAGAGTCTTGTAGAAATTGTAAAATTAAAGTTTGTCATCCTCAACAAGCCTTTACCTTCATCCACCAAGAATTTGTTTATCCTGGACTGATTGCCCGAGTAATCGTATGGAGTAAAAGTATTTGAACCGGCAAAGTCTATAAATTCACCAATCTGTGTTCTGTAAGTTAAACGCAGATCAGAAAAATTCAATGAGTCAGCCGCAAAATTATATCCCATACCAAGATTCAAATTCAACATTTGATATTTTTCTTCCTTCGAGGTTGTATCAGTAGGATCGGCTGTTGTTTTCATTTCAAATATATTTCCAATACTGAAAGACAAACTCGATGACTGTTGTGAACTGGCTCCCCTGTAAATTTCCCTTTGAAACTTGTCATACTTTATCTCCTTACCGCTCACTGAAGTATAAGTACCGTAATATCCCCAACCTGGATCTGAAAAATCAGGATGAAAGGAATATGTTAAGCTTGGTGTTACTGTATGCCGAAATGCCTCTATGCCGGGAATAGGAGAATTAAAAACTCCATAAAACTTGGTTGAAGCACTTACACCCGCATCAAATGTTCTTACAAAATTAATTTCATGGACATCTTCTGTTATTACAGAATCCTCTCTGGTTGAACTTTCTACAGAATATTGTTTCACTCTTTTATTGTACCATAATTCCTGGTAACTAAATCCCGGCGTAACACTTATATAACCGATCTTTGGTGAGAAATTTAATCTCACATTATGTTTGAAGCCTCCACGAATATTTAGGTCGCCACTAATCTTGTTCCGATTATTTTGAAATGCACCATTGTAAGAATAACCGAATGTTTCATACCATGCCCTGTCCTGCGAATTCGAACCACTACGGAATGGATAAGATTGCGCTAAATTAAAAGTAATGCTTGGCAGAACTTCATAAATTGCATTTTCCTGCAGCAATTGTCTTCTATTATAATTAATTGTCATGCTGTTGCCGGATTCTTCCCACGTTTTTGAAATTGTTGCATTAGATTCTATCTCATTTCTTAAAGCTTCGTTCAAATTGGATACATTTTTTGTAAGGTAATTCGAGGACATAAATTCAAGATTTACATCAAGTCTTAATGTAGGAGTAAAAGTTTGATTATGATACCATCTTAAACGCCAATCTGTTTGCTTGTTGTAATCGGGATCAGTCGATTCACCCTGTGTAAAATCTTCATACGATCCATTAATAGATCCGCTGAACGAATAACGTTTTACATACCGGAACAAACTATTTAAAGCAAAGCTACCACGTGTATAATAATCTCCTGTGATATTCCAATCAGTATAATCGCTCATTGCCCAATAATAACCGAAGCGACCGATATAAGTGCCGTATCTTCCATCGCTTCCGAACACAGGAGAAATTATGCCAGAACGTCTGCCAGATTGAAGCGGAAAAACTCCGAACGGCAGAGGAACAGGAAAAGGAACGTCCCCAAAGTATAACCAGATCCATTCGGCAACTAATTCTTCATCCTGAACGATCTTCATCTTCGGCGAATAAATATAATAGTGAGGCTCCTTTGCATCACAGGTTGTATAAGCACCGTCTGCAATAAAATAAACTTTTTTATCTACCTTTTTAATTTTTTTGCCGGTATAATAAGCTCCCTCCATTTCTGTGTTTGCAGCAGACATCGTTCCCCTACCGGTTTTAAAGTTATAAGACATAATTTTAGCCTCATAACTTTCACCACCTTCACTTAAAACAGGAGTATCTATCAGCTTTCCGCTAAGTGAGTCTTCATGTTTACCTTCCGCATTAATCATGTGTGTTTCAAAATTAATTAAAATATTAGCACTCGTAATTTCCATCTGTTTGTAATCTATTTTTCCGTCTCCGTAAATGTTCATCTTTTTTTCTTTAATAAAGAATATTAGTGAATCCGATGCACTTGAATAAACTATCGTATCGATATCCGATCTGGTTACTCGTGTTTTTTCGGATAAAGTATCAATTTGTGCGGATTTAAGTAAATCGGGGATAACAGAAAGCGAGTCTTCCTGCTGGGCAAAGGAGATAGATATAGTGAAGAAAAACAGAATTACCGAGTAATGGAATTTCATAATTTAAAGATAAGAATCTGCACGCATTATCAGTAATGCATATTTTGAAGACGGAATATCTGGTTTTATTGTTACTTCAACCTGAGGTCAAAAATTAATCAAGTTTCATTAAACACTAGTGCAGATGCCCCTTTTATACCAGCCTCGTTTTTTAATTGCGCAGCTACTACTTTTACTCTCGGTTGTAATGATTTTAATACACGGGAGGAAAAAGTTTTTTGGATTGAATTGAAAAGCGGCTTCCCGAATCCCGCAACACCACCGCCAACAATATATGTACTTACATCGATCAAATTACTGACGGAAGCAAAAGCTGCACCCAACTTAACACCTAAGTCTTCGATTATTGAGATCGCAAACTTATCGCCCTTATCTGCTGCTTCTTTTATTTTACGCGGTGTTAGATGATCATAATTTTTTTCAATCAACTTGTTTATTAACGAACGTGGATGCTGCTTTAAGCCGTCCCAGACTCTTTTACGCAGATAATTACTTCCGGCATAAGCCTCGATACAGCCAAAAGAACCGCAGTTACATTTTGGTCCGTTATGGTCGATTGTTATGTGTCCTATTTCGCCCGCTGCGCTAAAATCCCCGTGATATAATTTTCTTTTTATTATTATTCCACCGCCAACACCTGTCCCCAATGTTACCATCACAAAAGAATGATATTTTTTACCGTTTCCAAAAATAAGCTCCCCTATTGCTGCTGCATTTGCATCATTCTCCACAAAAACATCTTTTTCAAATTCCATGCTCAACGGTCTGCCCACATTAACTTTTTTCCAATTATAAAAATTCGGTGGGTTTTCAACAATACCTTTCTGGGGATTAACTACACCGGGACATCCTATACCAATTCCTTGTATCGGTAAATTTATTTCAGATAATAATTGATGAACGCCATTCTTGATATTGCAAATAACCTTACGTGGTCCGCCACTTGCTTCAGTATCAACGAAAATCTTTTTAACTATTTTTCCATCTTCTGAAACCAATCCTATTTTAATACTGGTACCGCCAAGATCTACCCCTATCGCATACTTCATTTTACTGCTCATTATCCGTTGATGCAAATAAATTAATTAGTGAATTCTTTATCTACTATTTTAAGTTCTCCCGGATATTTTATATCACCAAGAGATGTTGTGACTGTTGGAGTTGCATAAAGTGTTAGCTTTGATGAAGAGCCTTTCTTTCCTCCTAAAGCTAATGCAAGATCTATTAAATCTTCGTAACCTTTATTCTTAAACAATTCAATCAAATCTAATTTTATTTCAATCGGTATTTCGGTTATTTCACCTGTACCCGGAACAAAAATTCGTTCATTGATATCACCTGAAACAGCTTTTTTATCGTTTACAAGTAATCTCCATGGAAACGATTTTATGTTAGCATCGGTTCTTTTATATCCACCTGTTCCGTCATTCGGATTTTTTGCTTCTACATTCAGCATAAATGTAACCGGCAATGAACCTGATGAAAAAGCAGTGGTAAGCTTTAAAAGATCCTGAAAATTAAAATCCTCTAATTTCGACTTACCTGAAATATCAATGCCGTTTAACTCGAAATTATTTACATCTCCAAGCTTGAACTGCAGGCGTGACAGATTTACAACCGTTTCATAAACGCTGCAACTTGTTACCAGGAAGATTAAACTTATTATTAAAAATATTTTTTTCAATTCATCTCCGATTGCGATTGATTAATTTTTTCTATTATAGTCTCAGCAACGCGTAAAGCCCTAAGACCATCATCACCCGAAACTACGGGCTTTTCATTTTTTATGATTGAATCTATAAAAAGCTGAAGTTCATACTTTAGTGCATTTATCTGCTTTAATTCCATCTGCTCATAGACGAGCTTTTTCTTTTTATCACCCACGCCGATCTCCCCGAATGGCACATAAGAAGGCAGCATTTTCTCATCTGTTGATAACAACTTATACATTTCTGAAACACCTGTTATAAAATCAAGGGCAATATAACCATCACGCTGAAACAATCTCATCTTTCTTAATTTTTTTTGAGAGATACGGCTTGCAGTAACATTTGCTACTGCACCATTCTCAAATTGAATTCTTGCGTTTGCGATATCTATATTATCAGAGACTATTGCTACACCGCTTGCTTCAACATTTTTAACCTTACTTTTTACAAGACTTAAAATGATATCGATATCATGAATCATTAAATCTAGTACAACTGCAACATCGGTTCCACGCGGATTAAACTGAGCTAACCTGTCTGTTTGTATAAATTTTGGATCGCCAATATATTTTTCAACAGAAAGAAGTGCCGGATTGAATCTCTCGATATGACCGACCTGTAAATTAAGATTTAGTGAATTGGCAAGATTCACAAGTTCTTCTGCCTGCGGAATCGTTGCCGTAATTGGCTTTTCAATGAAAATATGTTTACCGGCATTAAGACATTCTTTTGCTATCATGTAATGTGCAGTTGTGGTCGCAGCAATTGAAACTGCATCCACCTTTTGTAATAATTCTTCAAGGGAATTAAAAACTTCTGTATCAAATTCTTCGGCAACAGCTTTAGCCTTTAAATTATCAATATCAAATATTCCATTAAGGGAACTGTTGTTTGTTTCTTTAAACATTTTTGTGTGAAGCTTGCCCAGATGACCGGAACCGATAACACCGATATTTACTTTTTCTTGCATTATTTATGGGGCAGTTTTATATAAGCGATAATTCTTTCGTATCCACCTAAATTCGGTTCGTTGTAATAAAGAAAAATATCATAAACTTTTTGATTCGCCCAGGAATTTCCTTCCAATTTAAGCCAGTCGTCGTTTATGATTTCTCCGTTTATATAATCAGCCACAACATACTGGTAATCGTAAATTCCTCTTTTTAAAGGAATAGTAATTGAATAAATTCCTGCATCATTTTGCATTCTGTATTTAGCAGATAAATCCCAGTTATTAAATGCACCCACAAGGAAAATGTCGTTCATCATTTCTTCCGGAGGACGAATGGAAAATGTTACGTTAAGGTAAGTGGCATAAGGATCATTATAATTTAAGAGAATTTCATTCCCGTTGAGATCAGGCAAAACATTTAGATAAAAACGGGATTGATCAATCCCGTCTCTTTGTGCATTAACATTTTTAGTTGCAAAAAAATTATGATTCCGAATATCAACCTGCCGGTATTCCTGTCCTGCCGGGATATCCCGTGCGATATAAGTGAACTTTCTATTGGCATCCCACTTAAATTGTCTGCCCAAAGTATTCACACCTCGTTCAATTATAATCGGTTCATCAATATTACGATTTTGAATTATTTTTATTTGGTCTACATAACCGGGATAAAACTCTTCAGGAAGATTAAAATCAGTAGTTATATTAAAGACCTTTGCTAATTCAACAGGCCAATATGTTTTATCTTCAAGTTGATCTTTTTTTAAATTTGAATTTAACGACACCTTGTTATCCACCACATAAAATCTACCAACTGAATAAACTAAAGATGTATCTATCATATCAGTAATATAAAAACGCCATTTACCTGAAAAAGGAAACTCAATGTAACCGTCTTTATCAGGGAAGGTGCCTTTAAAATGAAAATCGGCATCTTTAACTGTTACAGGAAGCCTTTCAAAATTCAGGAGTGAAATAAAATTTTTATTTTGATTTAACAAAAAAATATTTGATGTGGGTATCCAGCCTTTATCACAAAATCTGAACACAATTTTCAGCATCGGTTCTAAATTAGATTGAACATCGAATTCGATTGCCAGATTATCTCCTTTTAAAAGAACAGGCAAAGCAAGATGATTTCCGGCAATGTAAACTTCCTGGCTCTTTATTTTAATATCTTCAGCGTATGAATCAGCAATCAAATTCACACAAAATAGAATTATTAAAAAATATTTAGCCAAGACGTTCCCCTTTTTTAAATATCAAAAATTTCTACGCATTTAACTGATGGATATGGAATAAAAATTTTTACCATTTGTCCTTCTCTGTCAGCTTCAAGCAGAAGTCCGTCATCATAAGCATTTACTAATCTTCCGGTTTTAAAAACAATCTCGTAAAGTGGCTGTTCCGATTTGGGATCGGAAATCATTCCATAATTTTCATGCAGTGTTACATTTAGTGTCTGGTTGAGATATTCTGTCCAGTCAATTCTCATATCATTTACCTCTGATAAAAGTTATTATTTCGAACACAATATAAATGATTGGGAAAAAATAAACTTTATATTTTTCTGCAAATATCTTTAATGTTAGAAAAGATATTTCATAAAAAACCAATAATTATTAAACCTCTTTTAACTCATTATTAAGTTTTGATATAGCATCTTTTGCATCGCCGAAATACATAAGAGTATTAGGATAAAAGAACAATTCATTATCTATACCGGCATAACCGACATTTAATGATCTCTTATTTATTACAACAGTTTTTGCATAATCAACATTAAGGATCGGCATACCATAAATCGGGCTGTTTTGATCGTGACGTGCAGCGGGATTTACAACATCATTCGCACCAATTACAATTACAACATCTGTATTCGGAAAATCATCATTGATATCTTCCATGGCGATGAGTTTATCATATTCAACCTGTGCTTCCGCAAGCAACACATTCATATGACCCGGCATTCTTCCGGCGACGGGATGAATTCCGAAACGAACTTTAATATCCTTCTTTTCCAGAATGTTCATTAAATCCCTTACTGCATGCTGTGCCTGAGCAACAGCCATTCCATAACCGGGAACAATTATAACATTACTTGCCGAATCAAGGATCATTGCCAGTTCTTCAGCGTCAACTGATTTAACATCACCTTTTGGGTGCGCTCCTTCAGCAGCAGCTGGCCCGCCGACACCAGCTGAGGCCCAACCAC
This sequence comes from bacterium BMS3Abin03, assembly GCA_022340715.1. Classification (GTDB taxonomy): domain Bacteria; phylum Bacteroidota; class Ignavibacteria; order Ignavibacteriales; family Ignavibacteriaceae; genus BMS3ABIN03. The sequence continues at coordinate 22,290 of JAJDNK010000009.1, forward strand.
CGAGTACAACATTCATTAGAGAACGATTCATTCCTTTGCACATAATTATCGTTAAGATAATTCCCGATGCCCCAACAAGAGCGCCAGCTATAATCAGCATGTTATTCTGAAGAACAAATCCGGTCATTGAAGCTGCCAAACCTGAATACGAATTAAGAAGCGAAATAGCCACCGGCATATCCGCCCCTCCAATTGGCAGAACCAGCAATACACCAAGTACTAAAGAGATAAATGTAATCCCTAGTAAAATATCCATCTCGGCCGGATTGATAACAACATAAACACCCGCAACGATGATTGCTAAAAATATTAAGACATTTAAAGGATGCTGCAGAGGATACTTAACAACCTTGCCGGTAACAATTCCTTGAAGCTTACCAAATGCAATTAAAGACCCGGTAAATGTAACGGCACCAATTAAAACACTAAGCACAATTGTTATTGTGGTTTGAATATCGAATACATCAGTTCCGGTTAATATTCTATCATACTCTGCAAGTGCCACCAAAGTAGAAGCACCTCCACCGAAACCATTCAGTAAGCCGACCATTTGCGGCATTCCGGTCATCGGAACTTTGATTGCGAAAACTGCTCCTATAAGGGAACCAATCACAACACCGATAATTATATATTCGAATGTAAGAATTCTTTGATCTAATAAAGTAACTATGATCGCCAGTAACATACCGAGCGCGGCAAGCTGGTTACCCTGCCTTGCGGTTTTAGGCGAGCTTAATTTTTTAATTCCGAAAATGAAGCAAACGGATGCTATTAAGTAAACCAGATAAGAAACTACTTCCATTTTTATTCCCTTTACTTCTTCTTAAACATTTTTAACATTCTATCAGTAACTAAAAAGCCACCAACTACATTTATCATTGCAAATACAATTGCAACTATTCCAAGTATTGTACTGATAGTTAATTCACCGGCTCCGGCACTCAGCAAAGCGCCAACAATTGTAATACCTGAGATTGCATTAGAACCTGACATTAACGGTGTGTGCAATGTGGGCGGTACTTTGGTAATAAGCTCGAAACCTACAAATATTGCAAGTACGAAGACGTATATTAACATTAAAAACAAAAATTCATTCATTACATTTTTCCTTTAGTTAATAAAACTTTTTTCTTTTGAAGACTATTTGATTAATTCTTTCACTCTGAGATTAACAACTTCACCATTGTGGGTAATTAGCGCCCCCTTAATTATTTCATCCTCAAGATTCAGACTGAAATTACCATCTTTTGTAAAGTGAGTTATAAAATTCAGAATATTTTTAGAATACATTTCACTGGAGTGTGTTGGTACAAGACTCGGTAAATTCGGTTCACCTATAATTGTTACATTATGTTTCTTAACTGTTTTCCCGTTTTCACTTATTTCACAGTTCCCACCGAATTCAACAGCCATATCAAGTACAACACTTCCCGGTCTCATATTTTTAACCATTTCTTCAGTAACAAGAATCGGAGCTTTTTTACCGGGCACAAGTGCTGTAGTAATTACAATATCTGCTTGTGTAATATGTTTGAATATAAGCTCTTTCTGTTTTTTAAGAAACTCTTCGGATGCCTCCTTAGCGTAGCCCCCTTCATCCTGCATATTTTCATCCGTTTGAACTTCTATAAATTTTCCACCAAGACTTTGAACTTCTTCTTTAACAGCAGGACGAATATCTGAGACTTCCACAACTGCACCCAATCTTTTAGCCGTACCTAAAGCCTGCAACCCGGCAACACCTGCACCCATAATAACAACTTTTGCAGGTGAAATCGTACCTGCAGCAGTCATCATCAAAGGAAAAATTTTACCAAGTACATCCGCCGTCATAACTACACTTTTGTAGCCGCTTATATTTGCCTGCGAGCTGAGTGCATCCATTTTTTGTGCAATTGTTGTACGTGGAATCATATCCATTGAAATAACATTGATCCCTTTTTCCGCACATTTTTTTGCAAGTTCAAAATGGTGTAATGGATAAAGAAAAGTTATAAGAATTGAATCCTTTTTCATTAAATCAAGTTCGTGTTTGCCGACATCAGGATGATCCAGTGGACGTTGAACCTTAAGAACTATGTCTGCGTTCGAGTACAAATCGTTAAGATTATCAACGATTTTTGCTCCTTCTTTTTCATAATCTGCATTTTCAAAACCCGCGTTCAATCCTGCGTTATTTTCAATGTGAACTTCAAAGCCGGCTTTAATATATTTTGAGGCAACATCGGGTACACAGGCAACCCTGTTTTCACCCGCAAGTATTTCTTTTGGAATGGCTATAATCACTACTCTAACTCCTGAAATAAGTGCATAATAATGAAGAATAATTGATAATCAAAAATTAAGTGGAATGACAACTAATTCCAAGAAAATCGGATTTATCTTAAAAATACTAGATTTTTCCGAAAAAAGTTAGAACCAACTTATTCAGGTTGCTCTTTAGTAAGACAATGAATAGTCCCTAATCCCCAAACAAGATCGACTGAATGAATACCAATTACTTTTCTATCGGGAAATAATTCCGACAAAATTCCCAAAGCATTTCTGTCGTTTGGGTCATTAAATGTTGGAACGAGAACAGCATAATTTGAGATATAAAAATTTGCATAACTCGCCGGGAGTCTTTGTCCTTTAAATATTACAGGTGAAGGCATTGGCAGATCAATTACATTTAATTTCGATCCGTCTTTAAGCACTACTACTTCCAGCAATTCTTTATTTTCCTTCAAAGGTTTGTAATTTTTGTCAATTGGATTTTCCTCGCAAACAAGTACGACTGTATCTTTATGTACAAATCTGCAGAGATCGTCCACATGACCGTGCGTATCGTCACCAGTAATTCCATTTTTCAACCAGATTGTATTTGTTATACCAAGATACTTTTCAAATATTTCTTCATAATCTTTCTCTGTAAGTTCTGGATTCCTTACCTGATTTTTCTGATCAAGCAAACATTCTTCTGTTGTTATTAAAGTTCCTTTCCCGTTAGTATCAATGCTTCCACCTTCTAGCACGATTTGTTTATCATTCCATTCAGCTTCTATCTTTTTCAGTTTTATTTTTTTAGAAATGAAAGAAGGAATTTGATTATCTAGTTTGTAGTTGTTGTATTTTGCCCAGGCACTGAACTTAAAATCAACAGCAATAATTTTATTTCCATCTTTAACGTATTGAGGTGAAGAATCTCTTAGCCATCCCCTGTTAGTTTTTTTGATGAAAAATTCTACCTGATTTAAACCGACACCAACCGATTTAAAAACATTTTCTGCTTGAGATTTATGTTCTTTCGATTGAACAAAGATTCTTACTTTTTCACCTCTTGATATGAATTTTACAATTTCGCCATAAACCCATTTTATCGGCGGAAATTTCCCTGGCCAATCACTTGTATTGTGAGGAAAGCCTAGCCAGGTTGCCTCGTGAGGTTCCCATTCTGCGGGTAAACGTAGTTTACTCATCCCCGTATCGCTGAACAATGTTTCCGTAACTATCTATTCTTCTATCGCGAAGGAAAGGCCAGTTTCTTCTTATGTATTCAATTCTGTCTAAATCGATTTCTGCCATTATTATTTCCTCTTTATCTGAAGAGGCTTGTGCAATAATAACTCCCTGCGGATCACAAATAAATGACTGACCCCAGAATTCAATACCGGCTGAATCTTTAGATACTTTTTCAGTTCCTATTCTGTTAGCTGCAGCAATGTAAACTCCATTAGCAATTGCGTGTCCCCTTTGTACAGTTATCCAAGATTCATATTGCTTTTTCCCATGTTTTGATTTTTCTGCAGGGTGCCAGCCTATAGCAGTCGGATAAAAAATAATTTCTGCGCCCGCTAAAGCAGTTAGCCTTGCAGCTTCAGGATACCATTGATCCCAGCAAATTAGTGTTCCGATGTTTCCGGATTCGACAGGAATTGATTTATACCCAAGATCGCCAGGAGTGAAGTAAAACTTTTCGTAAAACCCAGGATCATCGGGAATGTGCATTTTCCTGTATTTGCCTTTAATCTCTCCATTATTATCAATCAATACGATACTATTGAAATATAAACCCGGGGCTTTTTTTTCGAACAACGGAACTATAACTGATACTCTATGTCTCTTAGCTACCTCTCCAATTTCTCCGGTCGATTTACCCGGTATTGATTCTGCCAGATCAAAATTTGTTATGTCTTCTGCTTGACAGAAATAAGGCGAACGAAACAGTTCAGGAAGACAAATTACCTTAGCGCCTTTTTTTGCTGCTTCTTCGATAAAACTTTTTGCTTTTTTTAGATTTTCATCAGTGTTTTTGCTCATTCCCATCTGAACAACTGCGGCGGTAAATTTCTTATTTTCCTGCATTTTATTTTATCAAAAATTTATAAGTGATTTTTAAATATCTGATTTTATTAGAAGATTTATTAGAATACTAATTATAACCTTTTGTATCTACCAGGTTACCTTCTTCGTTATAAAATTTTTGTCTTAAAAGACTACCATTTCTATAGTAATCTTCTTTCTTTATGTTTCCGTTACTATAATACGTACGTGAATAACCATCAAGTTTCCCGTTAAAATAATTTTCAACCTCTTTGAACGCACCGTTCGGATAATAAACATTTTTCTTACCTCTTAGTTTGCCATTATCATATTCAGCAACAGATTCGAGCAAACCGTTTTCATAAAAGGTTTTCATTTCACCATCAATCACATCGTGCTTATAATGTTCCTGTGATTTCAGCGATCCGCTTTCATAGTAACGCAGAGTAATTCCATTCTTAACATTATTCTCGACTATTTCTTCCGATTTAAGTGTTCCGTCTTTGTAAAAAGTTCTTCGAACACCACGCACAAATCCATTTACATAATCAACAGAGGTTTCAATTATACCGTTTTCATAATAGGTCCGACATTTACCATCGACTACACCGTTTTTATAAGGTATTTCTTCTTTTAGAAATCCTGATTCATAATATATTTTTTCAACATCCTGTTTTACACCATCTTTTAAAAATGTTTCCTGTTTTAACGATCCATTAGCATAATAATCTCTATCCATTCTCTCGGCAGACTCCAGGTTGCCTTTGTAATCGAATCTTACTCGGTTAATCAATTCATCGTTTACATAATCATCTTTAACTCTCATATTACCCGCCATATCGTATAAGAGCACTTCACCTTCAATTCTTCCATTTACAAAAGTAGCATCCAGAGCTACTTTATTATTTTCATGATAAACATAAACCTTACCATCCTGTATCCCATCTTTAAAAGTACGTTCTACTTCAAGTTCACCGGTTTTGTAATAAGTTTTTGAAACACCTTGAAGCATTCCGTTTACGTATCTCCATTCACCCTGAAGCTCTCCGGTTTTATAATATGTATATGTAATACCATCGAGAATACCATGATAGTAATTCTGTTCAGCCCAAAGTTCCCCGCTTTCATAATACCATTTAGAAACGCCCTCTCGCAATCCGTTCCTGTAATGCCATTCAATACTTTTAATACCATCTTCAAAATACCAGGTTGACAGACCGTTTTCTTTTCCATCCTCAAAATTCCATTCCTTCCAGAGCTGACCATTTGTATAATACTCTTTGTATATCCCATCCAGCTTATCATACCAGTACTCACCTTCTGTTTTTATCTTCCCGTCAGGATAGTAAGTTCTTTTAATCTGTGTTCCTGATTTGGTTTGCGTAAACATTACAAGATTACAAATAATGAGAATAGAAATAATTAAGCTGAGATATCTTAATATAATTTTCATACGATTTATAAATTATAATTTTGCCTTGTCAAATATAAAGAAATTGACAGCCTGTTAAGTTAAATATAGCAATTACTGTTTTGGTAAATTATTAAAATTGTCTCCATAATTAAACTGAATAATAAATATACTGACCACATCATACTTCCGATTTGAAAATTATATCCAAGAAACCTGCCATCAGGTTGATTATAGATTTTAATTATCATAATTTTAGTTATAAGTAAGTGTGGTTTGGATGTTTTATCCTTAAGGGTTAAAAAAAGTGGGAATACCTGAACAAATAAATTTTATTTGTTTAAAGTGAGTTCAACTTGGTTTACTTTACTGTGGGCAAGAGATGACCGTAATTTGCGAATTAAATACCGGTTACCACTCATTTCTTAAATTTCATACAGGTTGTTTTCATTCTTATGGGAAGTATACAGTTTATATTTTTACAAAGTTTCTAAGTAGAAGTATAAATAGGAAATCGTGATTGTAAATTGTAACTATAATAATTCATAAATTATGTTGAATCTTAAGACTTAGAGTAAAATAATGTTTAAGTCGAGACTTAACCAAATAATGAGGGCGCAAAAAATTTCAGGTAAAGAGATTTCAATAGCGACAGGAATTTCTGAATCTACAATCTCTAAATTTCTCTCTGGTAATCAGGAACCAAAGTACAGTCAGATAATTAAAATTGCACAGGCTCTTAATTTTTCACCTGAAGTATTTATGTCTTTACTAAATCCTCAGTTCAATACCCATCCTCCTCTTATAAATGAATACTTTATGTTACGTGAAACTTATAATGAAAAATATTCCAATCTTGTTATTACTACATTTCATGCTTTTAAGGATTTCGAAGTTAAGTTTGATGATATAGTTGATCCGGAAGCTTTATATATTTCTATAATTCTGGAAGGTAGTGTTGAAAGTAAATTCGGCACATTTCGGAAGGGCGATTATCATGTTAACAGAGGAGACGAAATCAAAAATATTAAAGCAACAATTTTTAAAAACACAAAAACTATTACATTCGTTATCACTGATAAAGGAAAATCCATTCCCGAAAATTCTTCCCAACTAATTTTAAACTTTAAAACCAACGAATAATCAAATTTCTATTTAAGAAATTTTTCTTTCTTGTGATAGGAATACCTTTTCTATAGGTTAAACGACAGAAATACTTGACAACAGTCAATAGAAGCCATTGATGTTGTAAAAAATTTATACTGGCAGAAATATTATAAATTACTATATGTGGAGGTTCATAAGTATCTATAACAAAATAGCTTTGATTGGAGTAGAAGTAAGGTTGTAGTACTTTTGAATTTAATAATAGATTAGTAAGAATTTAATGTATGAGGGTAACAGGCATTTGGATGAAAAAAGTATTAGAGATTCTATTCAATGGTGAGAAAGTATTAGAATCATCCCCTTCAGGAGTATATCTGTAATGTTAAAGAGCATGTTTATCTTGCTTCTATTAACAATTGTTGGCACATCGATGAACTATCCCTTGAAAGCTAAAACTCTAATTGAAGGTTCTCAATTCGGTGATAGTACAAACACGGATGATATTGAAATAGCTGGAATTATTATCGATGCAACCCAAACAAAGATTGGTAAAGATTTTTATGATCTTTTTTATCAGCAATTTAACCAGTTTGAGGAAGTTCCTAAACAATCGATAACAATAAGCGAAAGAGCACTTCCCCAGTTAGGATCACAAATATCTGTGGAAGTGGAAGATCATCTGGTATTTCTTCAATATATCCAACCCCGTTATGAAATTATTGAGCAAATGGTTGAATATGCTATGCAACAAACTTTGCTGTACATCCAAAATTATGCTGAAATGCAGGAGCAATTATCAGGAGAAGATCTTAAAGGTTCAGGAATTTATTAAATATTAATTATCATTTTTATAGAGAGCGCCTAAGATGATAAATAATCTACTGAAGAGTCTTATTTTTATTTTCGTATTCATTTACAATGGCAATTTGTTTCCACAACAGCTGGTTTATACTCCCACAAATCCTTCTTTTGGCGGAAATCCTCTTAACGGAAGCTGGATGTTCAGTCAGGCTCAGACTCAAAATGGTTTTACTTCGGGTGGGGTCTCAACGTCCCTCACCCGTAATGACCCACTAGCAAATTTTAAAGAAAACCTGCAATCCCAAATTCTAAGTCAGTTATCAAGAAATTTAGTATCATCTTTATTTGGTGAAACCGGACTGGAAGAAGGACATTATGAAATCGGGAATTTTATGATTGATATTACACCGGGTACCGATGGTATAACAATAATAATAAATGATTCCAGTACAGGTGGTGAAACACAAATAATTGTCCCGTACTTATAATTAAAATGAAAAATATAATTATAAAAACAATATTCTTGGGAATGTTTTTAATATTTATATCAGGATGTAATTCATTCCTGGAACCGGTAAAAACTTACAATGCTACCGTAGGACCAACAACTACTGTTAGCAAACAATTATCTTCCCTTCCTCAACCAAAAGAAAAGATAGTTGCTGCTGTATACAAATTCAGAGATCAGACGGGACAGTACAAAGCATCCAATGTTGGAACAAGCTGGTCTACTGCAGTGACACAAGGTGCAACATCAATTTTATTGAAGGCACTTGAAGAATCAGGTTGGTTTATTGCTATTGAAAGAGAAGGTCTTTCAAACCTGTTAAACGAAAGAAAAATAATACGCTCAAGCAGGGCAAACTATAGTGCCAATAAAAATGAAAATGAGCAGTTACTTCCACCCCTATTATACGCAGGCGTTATTTTGGAAGGAGGAATAATTTCCTACGATACAAATATACTTACAGGCGGTGAAGGAGTTAAATATTTTGGAGTCGGAGGATCAGATCAGTACAGGCAGGATAGAATCTCAATTTATTTACGTGCAATTTCAACTCAGAGCGGAAGAATCCTGAAAACAGTCTACACAACCAAGATGATTCTTTCACAACAGGTAGATGTTGGAGTTTACAGGTTTGTAGACTTTCAAAGATTATTAGAAGTAGAAACCGGATATAGCTCCAATGAACCGGTTGAACTATGTGTAAAGGAAGCAATTGAGAAAGCCGTTGAAAGTCTGATCATTGAAGGAATAAAAGACAATTTATGGAATTTAAAAAATCCCTCAGAAATTGCTTCATATGTAATACAAGAATACGAACTTGAAAAGGAAAAGATGAAAGTTGTTGATAGTTTCGGTGAAAATACAATTAAACGATCTCAGCTTTCTTTAGGAATTAATGTTGGTAGCCAGTTTTATTCCGGAGATTATCCAAATGCTCGTTATGAACCTGCAGGTGCTTTGTCATTACATATTAGTTTTTCTCAAAAATTTTCGTTCCACATTAATATAGGAGCAAGCAGGGTAAGCGCTGAAAAATCATTTACTTCTGATATCACAAACGGAGATATCATCTTAAATTATTCATTATCTCCACAATATCGATTAAATCCATTTGTACAATTCGGAATTGGAGCTATAAATATAACTTCGTCAGACCGAAATGGAAATGCAATAGAATCGGGGAACTCCTGGTCATTAAGTCTGATTTCGGGAGTGGGAGTAGAATATCTATTTGGCAGTTCTATAGGATTACAGGTACTTGGCGATCATCATTATCTGATCACAGATAACTTAGATGGTGTTAAGCATGGTAAATTCAACGATTATTATTGGGGAATAAGATTTGGAGTAAACTTTTACTTCGGAAGATGAGTTGTAATATTTAGAAATTAAAAAATACTTTATTAAACAATAACTGAATAAACTAAGATATAAGAAAGGAGGGAAAAAGATTGATTAAAAATAAAATTAAATTACAGAAAGGAGGTGAAAAAGGTAATTAAGTTAATAGCGGAAAAAACAGAACTAAAAGGCAGCGCCGGAAAATCCATCTTTGCACTAATGAAAGTGCAAAGAACGATTAATGCGAATTCCAGCGCCACCAAAATTAAGGGAGTAAAATATCCTCAAAAT
>JAJDNK010000062.1 GCA_022340715.1 bacterium BMS3Abin03
GGAGTGTAATCTTTTTGTCTTACCCAGTAATAGAGCTTCCCCCATACAACGGCGGCAGATGGTTTCGGGTCAAGCTCAATTTTCCAGAACTTCTCTCCGCTGTTTTCTTCTTCAGCCAGTATTTTCTGGTCATAATCTTTGCTTAAATTGGATTCCCTCACAAGGTCATCATTGGTAAAATCGGAGCCGTTCCAAGACTGAAGCATCATTGAAGGGGGTACCTTGATTGTTGTTTCGGTATTCCTGAGATAGTTCCACATTTCATTACCGATTTTGAGAGTTTTGTTACCAGCTTCTTTTGGAGGAGATTTTACTACAATCAAAGCTTTTTTATTTCCTACCCACCAGCTTTCCATTGTCAGCTCACGCGTAAAATCAGGAGTAACAACGGTCATTTTAAATGTGCCGTGGGAAGATTCGCCTTTTATCAGGTCTTCTGATTTTTTTATTATTTCTTCTGCTGTTTGAGCAGTCAGTAACCGGGCCATTGCAAGCAGCAGGAAAATGAGAATTGTGTTTTTCATAAGTTTATATTCATTTAAAATTTGGCAGCTTTCTTCGATATGTGTACTAATATTAGTTAAATATTTGTGCAATTAAAAATAGTTAATCGGTTTCAAAAATTCCATGAATAATGCAAACCACTTTTAGTGTTATTGTTTGCATCAAAAATTAAAATTTATCAGAACTGTTAAACTAAACAAGGGTGAATTAAGAAATTCACCCTTGTTTGCTATCTCGTGCCAGCTTTGTTAAATCTTTTTATAAGATTTATCCTATCAGTATATTTATAATATTCATAATTGTTGATTTTAATGTCCAGTAGTATTGTACGTTATAAAACATTATGTAGGCTGCTACTAGTACTGTCTGGATTGCTGTTATTAAGAAGTTAAAGAATTTCATTGTTGTTCTCCTGTTTATATATTTTTATTAAAAACTTATTTCTAAATCGATGTTGGACTTGCTTATGTAATTTCTGTCCAAAAAGCTGCTGTATTCTGCTTCATCATGTTTCTGAATCGAGTATCCGTCGGGTAAAAAAATCCAGTAAAATTTGAAATTTTTGCTGTTTTCTTTGTAAACTTCTGTTTTTGCCTTGTTTATTGTTTGAGTCTTCATTTTTTGTTTCCTTTCTGCCTTGTTGATTTCGTTGATACAAAATTATCCGCAAAGCTTAGGGAGAATCTTACAGAATTCTTACAGAGAAAAATCTTGATTTAAGGCTATTTTTAAGGATTTGGGGAGGGATTAAAAGATACAGGTAGAGTGCCTGTAGAGTGTACCGGTACTTATATTATAGAAGGAATTACGCGTGTTTTTAAGAGAAATTATTATTTTTCAAGTTTTTAAAAAAAAATATATATTATGCTGAATTGCTTCATCTTTTCAATACTCCTTTACATTGCCTGAGATTATATTAGAAAATAGAATCACCTCAAAGAAGGTACCTGAAAACATCATTTCACGCCGAAAGCTGCTTGATAAGCTGGAGGGCGGTAAGCGAAAAAATCTGATTATAATCGAATCCCCGGCAGGGTACGGCAAAACAACTCTTGTGCAGGATTTTTTATCAAATTCCAATTTAGATTACTGCTGGTACCATGTTACCGAAGATGTTAATAACTTTTACACTTTCTTCAGCTATATTGTACACTCAATAAAGAAACTGGATAGCAGTTTTGGTGCAAATACGATAGAGGTAATAGAATCACTCAAGCAGAATACCCAGCTGTCAAAAAACATTAACACATCCGTAACTACAGTTCTTGGTACTTTCATAAACGATTTCTTAAACCAATTTAAGCAGGATGTATATCTTGTCCTGGACGACCTTCACAGCACCGGGGATGCTGATTGGCTGGACCTGATGTTCAAAAGCCTGATAGAAGATTTTCCCGAAAACCTGCACATCATAATTACTACCAGGGTTCAGCCGCAGTTTGACCTATCCCGGATTTCCTCGAAAAGAAACCTGCTGCAAATCGGAGTAAAGGACCTTTATTTTGATAAAGATGAAATTTTACTTCTCCTGGAAAAAATCTATTCCATCAACTTCAAAGGTAAAGACATAAATATATTTGAGAAAAATATCAACGGGTGGATTACCGGAATTCATCTTATACTTCAGGCATACGGTGAGAACTTCAATAAAGTAAAACTTGAAAAAGATGCACTACCCGAAAGCATTTTTTATTTTTTTGCAAACGATATTTTTAACGGGCTTGAAGATGCATCAAAATCATTTCTAATCAATACCGCACTGCTGGAAAACTTCACACCCGGTGTCTGCAACACGATACTTAATATCGGCAACAGCTCCGAAATAATAGAACTGCTGTTAAGAAAAAATATATTTATAGAATCTTCGGAATTATCACCAAATGGTGCTGAGAAAAAATTGACATATAACTACCATGCTTTATTTAAACAGTTCCTGCTGGCAAAGCTGAAAGAGATAAAATCGGATGAGGAAATCCGCTTGCTGAATAAAACAATCTATTCATATTATAAAAACATCAATGACCGGATTTCTGCCATAAAATATTCATTGAACTGCAGGGAATACGAAGAAGCAATAAAGATGGTTATAGAAGAATTTCCGGCTCTGTTTGATGACTTGCGTTATCGGACACTATGGGATTGGATTTCACTTATACCTGAAGAATTAGTTATAAAAAATGAATTGATGATGCTGTACAAAGGCAAGCTGCTGAAGAATTTCAAGGGGGAATTAGATGCCGCTTTAACTTATTTCAGGAACTGCTTGGAGTCGGACTCGATAAGAAATGATGAGAATCTGCTTACAGAGTGCTACAGCCAGATGATTGATATATTAATTGCAGAAGGAAAACCAGATAAAGCCCTGGAAACTTTGAATGTGATATTAAGTAAAGTTAAAGAGCCGGAAAACAAAGTGAAGTTTAATTTAATGCTTTCACGTGTAAAATACAGGCTGGGGCCGCAGGAATATGAAGAAATCATTAATATTCTTACCGAAAGCCTTAAAATTTGTGAGGAAAATGATTTTAAGTATATTCAAAATAACGCGTACAATCTGCTTGGAAATATATATAACGATAGAGGTGAATTCGTAAAGTCATCTTTCTATTACGAGCAGGTAATAAAAAATGAGCGCAATATTTTCAGAAGATACCTGGTTTTGACAAATATAATACCGCTGCTTTCATTTTCAGGTAATTATTTAAGAGCTAAGGAATACCTTGATGAGGCTGTAAAACTATTTTACAGGTACCCTTCGGCACTTCTTGAAAGATATTTGCTGCGCGCATCCGCTTTCTTTAGATTTGAATCAGGTGATTACGAAGAATGTTTCAGGCTGTTTCAAAAATTAATTGAGGTGGAAGAAAAAAACAGCTTATACGGCTTTATATTCTGGTATTA
>JAJDNK010000068.1 GCA_022340715.1 bacterium BMS3Abin03
CATCTGTTTTTTTACTAACATTTGTCTGAGATAAATCTGCACAGAACGTGGAATTACAGGTTTAAGTATGTAAAAGATTTTTCTGATCATAAATGCTTACTACAGGTATTTGTAAGTTCTATCGCCGATGATTTCAGTTACTTTTAATGGCAAAGTCTGCCAGATTATTTGTTTTAGATTTCCTGAAGTTCCGGCATCGAGTTCTTTTTCGTTTTCAAGTCCTTCAGGTTTAGGATAATAGTAATGGTACATTTCTTTTATTAAAGATGCCCACTTCTTTTTGTAAGCAGCTAAGCTCAGATGATCTTTCGATACTTCACCAAGGTCGTAATATTTGAATCCCATTTTTTGTGCATCGTGAATTGCCTGCCAATGAAGTAGATCATTTGGACGCAATTCGAAATGATTACGGCTGCTTCCGTTAAATGCATAGGTAACGGTATCATTAAATCTAAATAAAACACTACCCGCAATTATTTGTTTGATTCCGTTGGTTTCTAATTCGGCAAGAACCAAACTCATCAGTCCTTTGGGCTTCATCAACTCCCAAATATTTTTAAAAAAAGAGTACGATCTAGCCGGTGTAACGTGAAATCTCATAGTATCCGAGTAAAGTGGATACCATTCTTTTAATTCATTAATATCAGTAGCTTCTCTGAAATGAACATTATTTTTTAGCGCTTTTTTCATGGCTCTTTTTATTGCTGCATGATTTCTTGAATCTCCGAATCTTATTTCTTTCGGGTACTCTGGAATTTCAGTAATATATATTTCACGCCACAAAAATTTATGGAGCTGGTCTTTCTCGATTTTTAATTGCGGGGAAAATGTTTTAATCTGTAAATGTCTCCCCTCAATTTCTTTAACAATATCAACAGCTTTTTGTACAAGAAGACCAGCTATATTTTCATCCATTGCTAAGGGACCACCAATTGGAGTTCTGGGTAAAGATGAAAGCCTTTTTATTCCGGGAACACCGCCTAACCTGAATGGAAAACCTTTTGTGTACTGTAATGGGAAAACGCCAACTATTTTACCCCCTTCATCTTTACAAACTAATTTTAGAATTTTTTGTTTCGATTCTTTTTGAAGAATATTAAACCATTCGGAAAGATGGTATACTGATGCGTCAGGATGATCGTATACAAATTCATCCCACGATACGTTATCGTTTTCAGGCAATGAGGAAATAGTTAATGCATTTACTTTTTCAGGTTGTTCAATAATCATATTCAAGACTTTATTTTCGCTAAGTTTTTCTTTTTATTCATACTTTTCAATCTTAATCGTTTTTCACGACCTGATATTTTTGATACCAGTGCACTTAAGCTTACTCTAATTGCTATGCCAACCTCTGAAATGAATGGATGAAGATCTTTAAGAGATAAAACCGCATAGTATTTTTTCCCTCTCATCGAGCCCAGCCAGTCTTTAAATGTTAATTCGCCTTTCTTCCAGTAATAATATGATGACATTAAATCTGCCCGTAGATGAATCCATTTGACATCTGTGTATTTTTGTTCACGCTCTTCAGGCAAAGGCAAGTTCATTTTATCGCAATACATTGTGTATAAAAGCTCAACTCCCCCTGCTTCTGCAATTGCCGATCTACCTGTAGGTCTGCCAATGTTTGGTTCGATGATATAATATTTTCGAGTCCGGGTATCTCTCTTCATTTCAACATAACCAAGGCCGTGGTAGTTGACTCGTTTGAACATATCCAGTGAGATATCTCTAACTTCATCAGCTCGGCATTCTATACCCAAACTGGTGTTGCCTGTTACAGGGGGATACTGTCTTAATTTTTTTGCTATGAAAGAAACAAGTGGTTCATTATTATTGTTGAAATAACAATTACAGGAATATAGATCAACATCTGTTCCTTCGATCCATTCCTGCGCCATTAAGACTTCTGCCCAGTCTGCGCACATATCATACGTTTTCATAAATTCTTCTGGGCTGTAGACCTTATAAGCTTTTATATTTGTATTTCCTTCCCAGGATGGATACCTCATAGGCGGCTTAATTATGCAAGGGAAATTAAGTTTGTTTACTGCTTCTTCTGCTTCATCTTTGTTTCTTATAAGATAATATTTTGCCACGGGAAGTTTTTCATTTATTGCAAATTTGTAAAAACTCGGTTTATCCATCAGCATTTCAACAGTATCTTCAGCAGGCAAAGCAATCTTATAATATTGTTCTAATTTTTTCCTGTTACGTGAAACGATTAATACACTATTGTCTTGGGAAGGGACTAATAGAGGTTTTTCTTTGAATATTTCCGCGATTGAAATCAGTTTATCTGCAAGCTCATTCGATTTAGTGTTGGCCTGTACAATTTTTTCACATACCCGAGTCCTCGCCGGGTAATTTCTCAAATTATCTGCAATACCGATTACAGGAATTTTTCTTTCGGCAAAAATCCTTGCTGTTTGTAATCCATTAATATGATCGATATCTATAACAACGACGTATGGTAAATTTTTTTTCATAAATGGGATTATAGTTCTGCAACCAACTGATTTTTAGTTTTATGATTATGAAAATTAACAATCGTAGTCTTTACATCACTGTAAACTTTTTCCAAAGGCTGTGTTGCATCTATTTTTATAAAATTATCTACAAGTGTTCCTATATTCATCATAGATTGATTCTTTGCATCTAAATACTCCAGATTAGCTTCGCCTTTTCTACTGAACAAAACTTCAGCAGGGGCAAATAAGAAAATTGTAATATCCGGTTTCGGGAAAACCCTGGTAAGCATAAAATGATAAAATCTGTCAGAAAGTCTTTCATTTGATTTCTGAGTTTGAGCTTCATCAATTGCACCATCGAACAGGAAATGTCTGTCAAATAAAATTACCTGACCTCTTAATTGATAAATCCAAGCAATAATTTGCCTATAGCTTTGTTCTGCAATGCGATTCAAGGTTCTTAAAGTAGCTCCAAGTTTTCCTCGTGAATCGGGAAGCCTTTCATCGTTCAAATCGTGAAGCGAAAGATTCTGTTTTTTTAGGCTTCGGTTTATTCCTAGTTTCTTTTTGTATTTACGAACCTTGTAATAATAGATAAGCTTAGAGGTTATTAATGAATGATTACTAGATTCAATATTTAAACCCATATATAAGTATTTTAACCTGATCGGCTGTTCAGCAAGTAAACGATTGGCAATCGTTGTTTTACCTGAGCCATCTGCACCAATTAAAGCTATAGTAGACATTATTTGTTATTTCACTTCTAGTTTTTCTTGATTTTTAGTTTTCCCGGCTGATTCTTTTATTTCTGTTTCACCGAATATTGGTTTCATCTTGTCAAACAGCTCTTCAAATGAAACAGGATAAGGATGTTTAACAACGAAGGCTTTTTTACCCTCAAGAAGTTTTTTCATCAGTGCATACTGTACACTTTTAATATTCTCAAGAAATTCATTAAGATGATATGGGAAAGCATATTTAAACATTTTATAATATCGGAAAAAGTATTCCAGTTCGTATTCCTGTGAATTGATCATTCTATCAATAACTTCGTCGTCAGAAATAGGTTCAACAATTATCTCATTTGAATCGTGACTCATTGCAAGAATAATAACGTCTAAATTCATACGTGAAATTATTCTTTCTTGCTTGAAAAGCTTTGTTGGTAATGCCTTTATATTTAATTGCGAATCAAGGACAGGTATTGTTTTATTTATTATTTGAATATGAAAAATTTTGTTTAAGGTTTTAACAACATGTATGCCTTTCATTATTAGTTTTTTCTGAAGGCTTACTTTCGGCATAAAAGAATGTATTTCTTTAAACTGCCATTCCCATACACAGATGGGAATCCTCATTCCCAGAACTTCTTTTCCATCTGATGAAACAACGGCGACTTCATCACTTAAAAATTCAGCTCCATGGTTCATGAAAGAAAACAAACTTTCAGTCTTTCCACCTTTAGACCAACCCATAACTACTGCACCCACATCATTATATCTGAAAGCAGTTGCATGAAGAGGCAGCAAATCTTTCCCGATCAATGTAAAGTTTATTATGTAGTTTAGAGCAGGAATATCCGGCGACCCCGATTCACAAACCATGTTTAATTTGCTCCTGCCAATATCAACGATGGGTACTTTTACTTTTACATTTTCTTTCCCGTTGGATAAGATATAAAAACCATCCTTCGAATATGCAGCGGTGTTTAATCCGATATGGGTTAATCCCGAAAGATCTAATTTTTTTACATAGGTTATAACTATATCTGGTTCATTTGCAAGAACTTGGGGAACGATCTCAAATTTTTTAGTAATGACTTTTACATCAGCTTCAGAAGGATTTATTAGCCTGATACTAATAATATCCAGAAGCTTAAACTCAATTATTTTGTTTTTCGCGATATTTTCCATGTTCAAAAGATCTAATCAATAGTACTTATTAGGCTGTTTAATTATATGCTTGCAGCCGGTTAATTTGTATAGACGAAAATTAGTACGATAAGATTTTGGCTTAAAATTATTATAGATGTTTTTAAAGATATTCACATCTATCTTATTCACTAATGAGAGGGCAGATAAATCTTTTCAGCATTTTTAAGTTCATCGGCATTTTGTAATCGAAAGATTTCCTTAACAGAGACGATCTCTTTCTCAATAGAAACCAATGATCTTTCTTTGAATATTTGTTCAGCTGTTTGCCTCATAGCTTTGATGCTTGAACGTAAAAGATGGTTAGCCCATATCACCAAACTAACACCACATTTATCAAAATCATCAACAGGCGTATTGTAGTACATGGTGGGTACTATAACAACCGGACATGTATCTTTCCATACTTTCATAAAACTAAAAATATCATCTGCAGTGGATTTCTTACTGTGCACTAGCAGAGCATCAGCACCTGCTTTATGATAAGCCTCAGCTCTTTTCAATGCCTCATCCAATCCCCAGCCGGCAATGAAAGCCTCAATTCTCGCTACAACACAAAAGTCAGGATCTTCCTGTGTATCTTTTGCTGCTTTAATCTTACCACTAAATTCATCGATTTTAGCCAATTCCTGAGCTTCTCCATTAATAAATGAATTAGTTTTAGGAAAGAGTTTATCCTCAATACACATTGCAGCTATATTTCGTTGTTCAAGTTTTTTTACTAATCTTCTTACATTGTTAAAGTTGCCATATCCGGTATCAGCATCAAGTAAGATGGGGATACTGGTAGCGTCGCTCATAAATTCCATTACGTCTAAAACCTGTGTCCAACTTGCTTCGTTATTGTCTCTTACTCCCAAGGCAGCAGAAATTGCCAGCCCGCTTCCCCAAATACCTTTAAAACCTGCTTCTTCAACTATTTTAGCACTCAGTCCATTATGAGCTTCCATTATAAATTCCAACTGATCCGATTTAAGCATCTGTTTGAACTTTTTTGTTTTTGCCGACATTTTTCTACTCCTCTAAAAGCCTTGGAATATTTGTTATTATTTGTTTACCGTAACCGGCTCTTCCGATTGTTTTAATAGTTTCTCGAACCTGTCTACTTCTTCCAATACACGATCACCAATTTCTCTTTGAGAATCTACTGTCTGAGCGCCCATATGAGGTGTTAATATAACATTAGGAAGAGAAGCAAGTGGCGATACTTTCCCTTCTCCTTCATTTTCATGAACGTCAAGCGCTGCTCCTCTTAACCTATCGCCTTTTGTAAGTTCTTCCAGCAAGTCTTTTTCATTTACCACACCACCACGTGCAAGATTAATTAGATAAGAACCACTTTTCATTTTTTGTAATACATTTTTATCAATTAAGTTTCTTGTCGAATCCATTAGCGGGACATGAATTGTAAGATAATCCGCATTACTTATTACTTCGTCAAAAGTAGTTAGTCTTATTCCTTTTGATGTAAGATCCGACTTGATTTCAGGAGTGTATTCACTATCGTCAACACAGCCCAGTACGGTCATTCCCCAAAAAGATCCCATTTGACCAACAAGTGATCCGATATTCCCTGCACCGATGACACCCAAAACTTTGCCTCTTAAGAGATAACCCTTAAATTCGCCCTTAACCCAATGACCTTTTTTCCATTCTTGGTTTGCGTATATTAAATTTCTGGACAACGCAAGCATAAATGCAAAACTCAATTCTGCAACAGCTTTAGCACCTGGTTCAGGAATCCGAACTAATTGTAATCCTCTTTCGTTTGAGTATTCTACATCAAGATTATCCAGACCGGAACCAGCGCGTATTAAGTATTTCAAATTGGGAGCAGCTCCCATAACCTTGGCCGATATTTTGACACCGCTTCTAAAAATTATAACATCTCTATCACCTGCTAAAGACATTAACTTTTCCTCAGGGGCATTGAAGGCACAAATTACATCATGGTTCTCAGTAAGTTTTTCTATTGCGTGTTTTGATATTGAACTTGCTATCAGGATATTCATAAAATTTACCCGAAAATTATTTTTTTTTAATATTTTGAGCCAAATCGCAAATAATGTTCCAAAACAAAGAGTTGTTTTAAGATTAAAAACAAACAACCTGAATACCTAAAATTCTCAACTGTTTCAAATTGATAATATGCCAATTTAGCTTATCCAAAATGCCTGTAAAGTACTGATCCAAAAAGTTTTAGCAACGGAAGAGGGGTATTGGTAAATATTCTGGTGTGAGCTCCGATGGTTTTTGTTTGGAGAGATACAAAACTATTTTTCCGATTGTCATACCGATATGTATTATTTACTTCCTCGGTTGTCCCCCATCCAAGTTTAAATTTTCTGAGACCCTCATTTTCAGGCTCTGTTCTGCCGAAACAAAATTCTTCATATCCCTTATTGATACAGTGTTTAATAGCAGTCCACATTACAATATTATTAGCCCTTAAATTCTGATATTCCATATATGAAGCACCGAATTTGTAGATGGCCTTTTTTCCCACAAGGAAATAAATTGCTCCAGCAATAGGAATACCATCGTGATTTGCTATCGCGGTGAATCCTTTTTGTTTTTCCAACAGATTTTTATATAAATTGATGAAGAATTTTTTAGGCTGAGGGGGGAGACCATGTTTTTTTCGTGTCACACAATTCATTTGATAAAAATCTTCAATAGCTTCATATGAATTTGAAATGGACACAACAATTTTTTCTCTTTCTGCCTTTTTAATATTTCTTTTTGTATTGCTGCTAAATTTTTTAAGTATATTTTCCTCACCGGTTTTTAGATCGAGTTTATGCAGGTAATCGAATGTTGAAGCTGCAACGTCTTTAAAATGTTTTTGTCCGCCTCTTAATTCTACAAACTTTAATTTTCTTGTCTTGGAGAAGTCTAATATCTGATTAAATAAATCATTAAAATTAATATCTTTCGGGATTAAAGGCTCGCAATAATCACTAAATGGAAGCGAGATAGCCCTGTTACCTGTAAGATGACTATTAACGATTATTAATGGAACAATTGCACGAATTGAATTATTATTACCAACCACAAAAAATTGTGGCTTGTAATTATAGGTTTCAGTAATTGTTTTTATCCATGCTGAAGTATGGAACAGAGAATAATCAGGATATTCGAGAACTAAATCATCCCATTCTGGAATATTAAGAGGATTTATTATCTGTGTATTAGTGTCCATTATTTATCGGTGAATAGTGACGAAAAAAAAGCGATTCCTGTTGTGGAATCGCTATAAACAAAATAGTGCTACAAAACTTTGAAGAAAGCAATTTAGATTTATTATTGAAGTATCATGGTTATAGATTAAACCGGTTGAACTACTTTAGCTTCTTTTTTGGGGGAAGAAGGTGATAATTTAGGCCCTTTCTTCTCACCATAAGCATAACCGTATCCATAGCTATATCGGTATTTATAATAATATGAATCCTTTACTTCTGCTCCGTTAGCTACTATACCGCGTAGTTTAATCTTAGCCTGAAGCATCTCCTGAATGCCTCCAAGCACAGCTTCCTTAAATGAATGTCCAGGACGAACAACAAGTACTGCATCCTTTATTGATCTGCCGAGAACCAATGTGTCCACAACCCTTGTTACCGGTGGTGTATCTATAATAATGTAGTCATAAAATGAAGTATCGATAGCATTAAATAGTAAACGCATTCGTTCTGAGTTTAGCAGGTGACTGGAATCTTCTCTTGTTCCGCCGGCTGGCAGAATATCAATATTTTTTAAAACCTTGGTATAGATAGTAGGTGCAACATCTCTTTCTATAAATTCGATCAGTCCCGGAGCGTTCTTAGGTATATCGAACATTCTTGAGAGCGCTGCTTTTCTAAGGTCGCAATCGATTACCAAGACCTTTTTGTTTTCCTGTGCAATTGAAACTGCCAGGTTTCCAACAATACTGGTTTTACCCGTATCTTCCTCACAGCTTGTGATCATAAATATTTTTTCTCTGCCTTCCATCTGGAAAAGAATCTTGGTTTTAAGAAGACGATAAGTTTCTCTAAAACCTTCCTGTTCATCCATGAGGGTAACAAATTTATCCTTACTCTCCGAGGAATTTTTAATCTTTTCTTTTATATCATTTGAGTATGAAGGTATGATGGAAAATATCGGCAGATTGAATTCTTCTTCAAGTTCATCGAGATTAATGAGTTTGCTATCTTTTAATTCAAGAAGAAAAACACCAATAAGACCAACAAAACCACCTAAAATTATCGCAATTAACATATTCAAAATCTTACGCGGCGAAACAGGGGTAAGAGGTTCATGTGCTGGATCCACTACTGTAATATCCTGCAATTTGGATAATTCAGCCATTCTCATTTCTTCTCTTTTATCCAGCAACAATGTGCTTATTTTTTCGTAAACATTTTTCTGCCTTAGCAATCTTGCCAACCTGTTTTCCTTTGCGGGAAGCATTTCCATTTTTACTTCATACTTCGACATCAGGTTTGTGATTTTTAAAAGCTTTTTTTGCAAAGAATTAATAATTATCTGGTAAGCAGTCAGTGTGTTCTGATTATAAGAAGATAGTTTTTCTTTAGCCATTCTGATCTGCTCATCGAGGGCTATTACATCCGGGTGATTTTCGGTTCTTTTCTGCAACAGTTCAAGACGTTGTAATTCCAAATCAGATAGTTGCTTAAGCAACGAGGAAAAAGGTGTGTTTACATCAGTCCGGCCTTCTGGGGAAAGATAACTTTGATCCACGTACCCACCCGTTTGGGACATTTCAGATTTTATTTCTGAAACCTTATTCTGGTAATCGGCTAATTGCAGGTCAGTATTTACTTTTTCCGTTTCTAATTGTGTTAAAAATTGAATTAATTCTTTTGAGTTCTGATCAATCGTGGTTATCTGACCACTCGCTTTAAATTTACTTAGATTGTCCTCTGCTTCACGTAGTTTGCCTTGCATTTCATCTAACTGATTATCGACAAACTTAAACGAATATCTGATTGTTTGTTTCTGTTGATCGATTCTTGATTCTCTAAATTTATCAATTACTGTGTTGGCTATTAGAGCAGATGTAAAAGGAGAAGCGGATCTAGCCGAAACTACAAAAACATTTGTTTTTCCTTTTCTTTCAATGCTTATCTGTTCCTTCAGATTCTCCATTGCACTGTAGTAGTTAATAATATCGAAGTAAACGATACTGCCGAACGGTGCCTCCGGCCAGTAGATTTCCAAATCGGCTATGGATAAGTCAAATCTAGCTATTCCCCCGGATGAGTTTTTATTCTGGGAAGAGTCCGACAAAATTGTGCTATTATTAGTAAGACTCAAATCTGAAGAGGATTGAATATTTGAAGTTTGTAATAATCGGTTTGTTTTAGCATCGTAAAGTTCAAAAGAGTAAGTACCGGTTTTCTTAAGAAAGTAACTTCCACTTTCTTTTTTATCTATAATTTTTACTGATTTGAATTCAGGCAATTCGATTGGTAAAGAATTCTTATTTAAAAATTCCGGATCTTCCATATTCACAGCAAGTTGATTAATTTCAACGGTTTTACCTTTTGGCGGAGCCACACTTTTTATATTAATGTTCATTTTTAATTCATCAATAACATGACTCAGCACGTTCCAGGTATTGACCAACTCCATCTCTGTTTCAATTTCATCACGTGTCTGAAGATCTATAATGTTAGAGAAGTCGCCCTGAGATTTTTCATTTGCCACAACCTCTTTCTTTAATAATCCCGAAGCTTCATAGACCGGAGTCGCTAAAAAATTATAGAGAACGGCAATTACAATTGTAGCAACAACGGAAATGATTAAAACATTCCGTCTGCGAAATACAATCTGAACAAGTTCTACAAGAGTTTTCTCTTTTGGTCTTGTATTTTTTTTAGAATTGTTTGAAAACATAATACTATATCTTGTTAAACGTTAATTAATAAATAATTATTTTCTAAGTACTAATGCAAGCACTGTAACGACTAGCGCTGCCGCAGAAATTATAACTGTATATCCTCTGGCATCTGCCCACCAGGTACGGGGTACATATATTTGATCTCCTGATTGCAATCCCAAATCGGAAGCAGAACCCCCTTCCTGGGTAATAGCTTCAACGTCAATTTCTATTTCTTTGTTATCTCTAATTATATATATGCTTTCCAAATCAGCATCTGCTGTTGTTCCACCAGCCAAAGCTAAAATTCCGGTGAATTTTTCTATCTCTGTAACGTAATAATATCCCGGGTTTCTTACTTCACCTAAAATGTTTATTCTGAATAAGGCGTGAACAGTTAGCTTTGGACTTTTATATAATGAGTCGTATCTAAAAACAATCTGTTTTTTAACATCTTGAAAGTCCCTGTGGTTAGTACTTATAACTCCGACAAAAGGCAAAGAAATAACTCCATCCGGTTCTACATAATAGTCACCGGAAATATTATCATTGATATCGAGGAAACTGATCCTGACACCATCGCCGGGATTTAACTGTTGTGCAAAAGCGCTTAGACTCAGTAATAAATAAAATATAGCAGTTAAAATGGCAAATTGAATTTTCATCAGGATCCTCAAGGGTCGACTATTAAAGATAAATAAAAGATGTATTAAGATAAAACTAAAATTAATTACTTAAAATGCTGTTGAAATAATTCATAAGCTCTTATAAACAAAGGAATTATTTGCATAATAAGGAAAAGAATTAATCATTCGGGCAAACTCAACATTTATGCCACGAAAATAATGGAAATTTTGTGGATATTATAGCTATCCCTGAGTTATTAATATTTTAGTAATATTAATTCGTTACATTTTAATAAAAAATAATTCTTTAAATGTACCATTTGTAAGCAGTTACAATAAATCAGCCTGTTAATCCCCAGATTAAATTATTTCTAAGACATTACGTGTTTCAATTTAAAGTGAACAAATGTTTTTGGTGGATTTGGGATAAAAAATTCAAATTTTCCGGTATTAAAGATCAGTTTAATTCGTTTATCATCTTTCATCTTCAAAATTTGAAATAAAAACTTAGCACAGTAATTGTTATCTGCCGGTAATAATAAGAATTCCGAATTATTTGGAGTCATTCAGGAAATATTTAATATATAAACTTTATCCTTCTGGAGGTAATACAAATGCAGGTACCCTTTTTAGATCTAAAAATACAATACAAATCAATTAAACAAGAAGTTGATCCAGCCATACAAAAAGTTATTGATAATACTGCGTTTATACTTGGTGAATCAGTTTCAAATTTTGAAAAAGCATTTGCTGAAGCTCATAATGTGAAATATTGCTTAGGCACAAGCTCAGGAACAGATGCAAATCATTTAGTGCTTTGGTCGCTTGGTATAAAATCCGGTGATGAAGTTATTATTCCGGCAAATACTTTTATAGCAACTGCATGGGGAGTAACTTTATGTGGAGCTAAACCGGTTTTTGTCGATTGTCATCCGGAAAGCTATAATCTTGATCCGGCAAAAGTTGAAGCTGCGATAACACCTAAAACAAAAGCGATAGTTGCAGTTCATTTGTATGGACAGCCGGCAGATATGAATAAACTTCAGGAAATAGCTGATCGACATAATTTATTTCTGGTTGAAGATGCGGCACAATCTCACCTTGCTGAGTATGAAAGTAAAAAAATCGGGACTTTATCGAGTGCGTCTTCATTCAGTTTCTATCCCGGTAAAAATTTGGGAGCCTATGGTGAAGCTGGAGCAGTTGTAACCAACGATGATAATCTTTATAATGTACTAAAAATGATGAGGGAACACGGACAATCTAAAAAATACTATCACGACACATTTGGGCATAATTACAGAATGGAGGGGATACAGGGAGCAGTTCTTGGTGTGAAACTAAAGCATCTTGATAAATGGACAGATGGAAGAAGAAATGCAGCGGCAAAGTATAGAGAACTATTAAAAGATATTGAACAAATTCAATTGCCCAAAGAGATGTCGAATGTAAAACATGTTTATCATTTGTTCGTTATTCAGGTGAAAGGCGATGAAAAAAACAGAGAAGAAGAACGTAATAAACTGCAACAATTCCTAACGGAAAATGGAGTTGCAACTGGTTTACATTATGCAATTCCTTTGCATCAACAAAAGTGTTTTCAAGATTTGGGCTACAAGAAGGGTGATTTCCCAGTTACTGAGCAATTAGCAGAAAGCGGTTTATCATTGCCAATGTTCCCGGAACTGACTTATGAACAAATTTCATATGTTACTGATAAGATTAAAGAGTATTTTACTAAATAATTTGTCTTATCTACCTTAAAGCAGAGGGAAATAATATTTCCCTCTGTTTCCTTTATAAATTCTAAAACTTTTCCCATAACTAAATAAACTAAGTTTATCCCAATGTTAATGAAGATTAGCGTGGTAATAGTGAAATCAATTTCTGCATTAGGAAACTTGTCTCATAATACGTTCTCATTCTCGAATGCTTTCTCATTTTGAAACTTCGAAAGATTACTATTTAGAAAATATGCTGATAAATGAAAAAAAGGCAGCTTATTTTGTTTAGAGAGGTGGCACAGATTTAGTAAAACACAGACGTCGTTAATTAAACTATTTCGTCATTCTTCTATTTGAGGGTTATAATAATTTATGAAAAAAATTCCACTGTATAAGTATATTTTCGGTATAACCGATGTATTTGTATTATTTGCTTCTTTTGTCACATCAATGTACTTACTCAGACGGGATCCTGGAATGGGAGTCATTGAATTTACTAATGCAGCTCAAAACCTTATTCTTATTTTCTTTTCCGTATCAGTCGTTTTCATTGTTGTTTTCTATTATAATGGACTTTACAGACTTAATATCATATTAACAAGAGCTTCTCATTTAACTCATATTCTTAAAGCACTTTATTATGGTGCTTTAAACATTGTACTTGTTTCCATTCTGATTGAATCTTCCAAAGTTGTTGATTCCAGACTTTTAATTTTCCTCTTTATGTTTATAGCCCTTCCATCGTTGTATATTATCCGCACAGAACTGATGAGAAGGTTATACATATTATTTAGTACTACCGGTTTCAGAAGAAATATTTTGATAGTAGGCGAAGGAAAATCAGGAAAATTACTCGCAACAAAATTAATGTATGAAAACCCGATTGGATTAGAAGTAGTTGGATTTGTCGATGATGAAAAAGAAGTAGGCGAAGAAATTGTAAATGAAGTTAAAGTTCTTGGTAAGCTTAAAGATATAGAAGGTTTAATTAATAGGTATCACATTGATGAATTAATTGTTGCACTTGATAATAGAAATCAGGTTGAAATTTTAGAAGTTGTTGATTATTGCAGACAATTTAATGTGAGCATACGAATTACGTCCGAACTATTCGATGTTGTTGCCGAAAAAGTTTCAACAGAAAAGTATGCCGATATTCCTGTTATTGATGTTACTTCTCACTATAACAATACAATAACAATAACATTAAAAAGAATTTTTGATATAATTTTATCTCTATTAGCCCTGGTAGTGTTTTCTCCTGTTATGCTTCTTATAACAATTGCAGTAAAGTTTTCTTCACCAGGCCCTGTTTTATTCAAACAAGCAAGAATCGGGAAAAATGGGAAAGAATTTCCGTTTTACAAATTCAGATCTATGACAGTATTACAGGGTGAAGAAGACGAAGACAGAAGGAAACAAATGCTTGATTTTATGAAGAACGAAAATTCCGATGCGGGACAAAAAATTATAAACGAAAGTAGAATAACTTGGATCGGAAAAATTATTCGTAAAACTTCACTTGATGAATTGCCCCAGTTACTGAACGTATTAAAAGGAGATATGAGCCTGGTAGGTCCAAGACCATGCTTACCTTATGAATACGAGAATTACGATGAATGGCAGAAACGCCGTGTTCAGGTAATTCCCGGCTGTACTGGTGTCTGGCAAGTGTGGGGAAGAAGTTCCGTCTCCTTTAAAGAGAGTGTGGTGCTCGATCTCTATTACATAAACAACATGTCACCTTGGTTTGATTTTCAGATCATGTTACAGACACTGCCGGTAATATTAACCGGTAGAGGTGCTAAATAATAGATAAATCGAATTGCACGTTATTTGTTGATGTTGTTATTTGATTGATTAAAGGAGGCTATTTTATATGATAGTTGGAATTCTGGGTCTCGGATACTGGGGACCTAATCTGGTTAGAAATTTTCTTGCTCAGTCCGAAGTATCGAAAGTTATCGGTTGCGATCTCCGACCTGAAAGGTTAAAATTCATTTCCGAACGATATCCTTCCGTTCATTTATTGAATGATAGTAATGAATTAATGAATGGTGAGGCAGATATAATTGTTATTGCCACACCGGTAAAAACACATTACGAAGCGGCAAAAAAAGCACTTGAAAATGGAAAACATATCTGGGTTGAAAAACCATTTACATCAACAACGGCAGAAGCAGAAGAATTAATTTCAATCGCTGATAGAAAAAACCTGAAGATTTTTGTCGACCACACTTTTATTTATAATGGTGCGGTTAGAAAAATGAAAGAACTTGTTGAAGCCAATGAACTTGGCAATGTAATTTACTTCGACTCTGAACGAATTAATTTAGGTCTTTTTCAAAAGGATGTTAATGTTATCTGGGATCTGGCCCCGCACGATCTTTCGATAATGAATTATATTTTACCTGATCATGAGATTATGGCAGTAAGTGCCAATGGTATAGCTAATTACAACGGAAGAGAAAACCTGGCACATCTTTGCATTCATTTTAAAGAAAACACATTCGCTCACTTTCATGTGAATTGGGTTTCACCTGTAAAAATAAGGAGAATGATTGTTGGTGGCGATAAAAAAATGCTGGTGTACGATGACATGGAAAACTTTGAAAAAATTAAAGTATACAACAGCGGTGTAGATTTCAACACTACGGAAAGTATTCATGAAGCATTAGTTCAATACCGGATTGGTGATATGTTTTCTCCGAAAGTAAGCCAGGTAGAAGCTCTTGCTTTAGGTGCAAAGGAATTCATTACTGCAATACAGGAAAATCGTCAGCCATTAACTAATGGTAAAGATGGATTAGATGTTGTGAAAATCCTTGAGGCAAGTGATAAGTCTTTAAAAAATAACGGTGAGATAATAGAATTAAAGTCGACTATTTTAGTCTAACTAAATCGGGTATATATGGAAAAGAAAAATATTAATAACGTACGTCTGGGTAAAGATGTAAAGATTTTTGATTTTGTAAACCTCTATGGTTGCTCCATAGATGATTATACAAAGATAGGAACTTTCGTAGAGATTCAAAAAAATGCAAGTATTGGCAAAAATTGTAAAATATCGTCCCATACATTTATTTGTGAAGGGGTTCATATTGAAGATAATGTATTCGTAGGTCACAATGTTACCTTCATTAATGATAAACACCCGCGATCAGTAAATACAGATGGAAGTATGCAAACCGAAGCTGATTGGAAAGTGGAAGAAACATTTGTAAAAAAAGGCGCTTCCATAGGATCTTCTGCAACAGTTATGTGTGGAGTAACCATTGGTGAGAATTCAATTGTAGGTGCCGGTGCTGTGGTCACTAAAAATGTTCCACCCAATACGATAGTTGCAGGGGTCCCAGCAAAAGTAATTAAAGAGTTAGTCTTAGAAACTTAAACGAACCACTTATTACAAATGAATTGATAATAAAAAAGCCAAACAAGAATGTTTGGCTTTTTTATTTGAAATTGTTTAGTAAGGTCTTTTTTATGTTAGTAATACAAACAGGAAGTAAGCTAAGGATACGAAATAAGCAATTCCTAAAAGAGATTTTAGCATTCCCTTCATCTGCTTTTTCTCACCTCGCGTTAGTTTTTTCTTATTAACTTCAGTACGGTTTGTGTACCCGCCAAGATTGATTATCCCTTCCATTTGCGGATTCTGAAGTAGTGAAGCTGATGTAGAATTGAATACTGAAGTTTTCATAATAATCTATTTTTTCTTAATTATTTCTGTGACACCGGACTAACTTTATTGTAATATTTATGCCAGTTCATAATATTTATTATTGAGCGAAATATTAAGTATGAAGAAAAACTTCGGTAAAAATTACCCGTAATTTGCTTACAAATTGTAAAAATAATTGGTTAATACTGGTAGGATTAAGCTAACATTGGAGAATATAAATAAGTACGTTTTTATTCAGAATTTTATCTCCCTATTTTTCTCTAATTATTTCAATTCTCCTATTTTTCATCCTGCCTTCCGGGTTAGTGTTATCTGCTATGGGAAAGTCATCACTCATACCGTAAACTGATAGTCTATTTGGACTGATTCCTTTGGCAACAAAGAATTCGTAGATCGATTCAGCTCTGTTGTAGGACATTTGACGAATACTCTGTTCAGAACCCTGACTATCCATATGTCCTTCAATTCTCCACTTAGAATTGGGTTCTGATCTTAATGTTTCATATGCTTCTAAAAGTAAAGGAATTCCTTCGGGTTTTATTGTTGAGGAATTTTCATAGAAAAGTTCGTTGCCATAGTACCTCATCTCGTCAACAGTTACAACTTTTAACTGGTCAGGGCATCCATCTTCGTCTTCATAACCGTTTTTAGTTTCCGGTTTATTTGGGCATTGATCTACGCTATCAGGGATCCCATCATTATCATTATCATAGTCGGGACACCCATCCTGATCTAAGAAATTATCAAAGTCTTCTGCTTCATCCGGACATTTGTCATTTTGGTCGGGAATTCCATCCAGATCATTATCGGGATCAGGGCATCCATCGGTATCAGCGAACCCATCAATATCTTCCGGCTGGTTTGGACACAGATCATTTAAATCTGGTATTCCGTCATGATCATTATCATAATCAGGGCATCCATCGCTATCTTCGAACCCATCAAAATCTTCCGCATCATCAGGGCAGGGATCAAACTCATCTAAAATACCATCGTCATCCCTATCCCCGGGTTGGAAAGGAAAAACCGAAACCCCAATTAAAAAAGAAAAATAATTATCGTTTTTTCCACCTGTTGATATGTCATCAAGATAGTCCGTATTTGTTATATGAAATCCGGTAGATAGGTTTAATGATAGAAGCTTGTTTAGCTGAAATTTGGTTCCAAAATCAAAATCATAAACTAATGATGTCTTTTTGTACAGGTGTTGAGAATTTCCCTGTAGTATTCTTCCATTTTCATTTTTTGGGCTGAACCAAATATTCGACAGGCCAATCTGAACGTATGGAAAAAATTTATCAGCAATTGAGTAGTAATACGATCCGGCAAATCCCAAAACGTACATATCGGTTATGAAAGGTGAAATAATATACCGTAATCCATCATCGGTGTTTAATTGAAGCCTGCTATCTTCACCTGTTATTTTTCGTCCGCCAGCGTATAATTTAATTCCAAAGATATTTCTGCTACTTGAAGTAAAGTAATATTCGAGTCCACCACGTAAGGCTCCGGAGGGTTTAATCTGCTCATAATCTGTAAAACCCAGGATTAATCCTCCCTCAACAGTTATTAACCATCTGCCTAAATAAACATGCTGAGTATTTCCTTTTTCATCCTGCGCATGTGATAAGAAAGGAATTAAAAAAAGGAAACTTATTATTACAGACTTCTTCAGCATATAACTATAGATTGCTCATAACTGAAATTAATAACTTAATATTTTACGAAACACCAATTATTCTTTGATGAAATATTAGCAATTCGTAAAGAATTTTACAATGTTTCTGACTATTAAATGTTCCTAATTTAATGAAAATAAAGTACTTAGCTAATAATCAAATAAATAAAATGGAATTCCGTTCTATTATTGTATAATTTGGAAATGTTTATTCCACGTAATTATCTTTTATAAATATGGATACGGAAAATTATAACAGGAGCTAAAATGTTTGATTCACATATTTATATTGAAAGAAGAAAAAAACTAAAGGACAAATTTAACACTGGCTTGCTTTTTTTTGCAGGCAATAATGAAAGCCCCCTTAATTACGCGGGAAATACTTATAAATTCAGGCAGGATAGTAATTTCCTTTATTACTTTGGAATTGATATCCCGGGATTAGCAGCACTAATAGATATAGATTCAAACACAACAATTTTATTCGGAAATGATTTTACAATAAACGATATAGTGTGGATGGGTCCGCAACCAAGTATGAGTGAGCTTGTACAGGCAAGCGGAATGGATAGAAGTGAGAAATACGACAATCTTTATAATGTTGTTCCGGAAGCAATCAGGAGGAAGAGGAATATACATTTTTTACCGCAGTATAGATCCGAGCATTTTTTACTTGTTGGTAATTTACTCGGTATAAATCCAGAAAGAGTAAATGACTATGTGTCAATCGATTTTATAAAAGCTGTTATTGAACAAAGATCTGTTAAAGCAGAAGAAGAAATTGGGGAAATTGATAAAGCTGTTGATATTGCATACAGGATGCACACTGCAGCGATGAAGATGATAAAACCCGGATTAATAGAGAGAAAAATTGCCGGAATGATTGAAGGAATTGCTGTTTCACTTGGTGCTGGAATATCATTTCAACCAATAGTATCTATTAACGGACAAACACTTCACAATCCACATTACAATAATGAAATATTGTATGATAGTATTCTTGTTAATGATTCTGGCGCCGAAACAGAATTACATTATGCAAGTGACATAACAAGAACAATTCCCGCAGGCGGCAAGTTTACAAATAAACAGAAAGAGATATACGAAGTTGTGCTTAATGCACAAATGAAATGTATCGAATCCGTAAAGCCGGATGTCGCAAATAAAACTCTTCATTTACTTGCCGCAAAAACTATTGTTGAGGGTTTAACAAATATTGGATTAATGAATGGTGATCCGGAGGAGGCTGTTAGTGAGGGTGCTCATGCATTATTTTTCCCACACGGATTAGGACATATGCTTGGACTCGATGTTCATGATATGGAAGGCTTGGGTGAAGACTTTGTGGGTTATGATGAAAATAATTCTAGGAGCGATCAATTTGGATTAGGCTATCTTCGACTCGCAAAGTCCTTAAAGCCAGGATATACATTTACGATCGAACCCGGTATTTATTTTATTCCTTCGTTAATTGATCAGTGGAAAGCAGAAAATAAATTTTTCGATTTTATTAATTATGATAAAGTTGAGCAATATAGTGATTTTGGTGGAATAAGAATCGAAGATAACATTTTAGTTACTGAAAATGGTTACAGGATTTTAGGTGGAAAACCAATTCCCAAAACTGTTGATGAAGTAGAGACGCTCGCTTCAAAATAAAATATTAACCCGGAGTTTTTTGCGGTGAGGTGGCTTGCTTGTGTTCAAGTGCAAATTCTCTTCCTGCTTTAAGAGCTTCAATATTTAGCTGAACAATCTTTTCTCCCTTTCTTCCAAAGATTTTCTTTATTCCGCTTTCAAGACTATCATAAGGAATATCGAGAAAGGGAGAAGCTGCACCAAGCATTACCATGTTAGATGAACGCGGGGACTTCACACTTCTTGCAATTTCATCTGCATTAATTGCAATATGATGTAGAAAAGTTTCAATTTCATTCATCAATTCCCCAGTTTCAGGATAATCAGGTATGTTTATAAAAGGAGTAATGTTTGTGACAAGCCATCCTTCTTCAGAAAGATAAGATACATATCGTAATGATTCCATTGGTTCAACAGAAATTATCAGATCTGCCTTGCCGAGAGGAATAAGATCACTTGCAATCTCTTTATCCGAAATTCTTAAATGAGATTGTACGGCTCCACCTCGTTGACTCATACCGTGAACTTCTGCCTGCTTTAAATTTAAATTATTTTCAATTGCTGCCATTCCGATTGTTGCAGCTATGGAAAGAATCCCCTGTCCTCCAACTCCTGCCAAAATAATATCTGATTTCATAAATTGAATCCCTTAATTCTTGATATTGATTTCAAAATTCTTATGTGGTAACTTCCTTCATCTTTTGTTTTTTCTTACTTCTCGATAATGTTTGTATACATTCTCTTCTAGGTATAACAACAGAGACCCCATCATAATTCATTTCTTCAGCTAATACTTTTACCATTTCATCATGATATTTTGGCAATGGGGTGAGAAGCCGAACGTGTTCGGGTTTAACACCGAGACCGGTACATATTTCTTCAAGTTTTCCTGATGCTTCCGAGGTTTGTCCTCCGGTCATAGCTGTTGTCGAGTTATCGGAAATTATAACTGTAATAGGTGTATTTTCATAAACGCAATCGAGCAAGGCTGTCATTCCGCTGTGTGTAAAAGTTGAATCGCCGATAACCGCAACAGAAGGACGAACTCCTGCATCTGCTGCACCTTTTGCCATTGTAATTGATGCACCCATATCCACGCAGGTATGTATTGAGTTGAACGGTGGCAAAGCACCAAGTGTATAACAACCAATATCGGAAAACACTCTCTGATCTTCACCAAATTCTTTCATCGTTTCATTAAGTGCGTCATAAATATCTTTATGACTGCAACCTGCGCAAAGCTGTGGTGGACGGTTAGCTACAATATCTGGAATTTGAAATGATTCACCGTTAGCTTTACCGAGTCCTGTTGCAACAATATTAGGATTCAATTCCCCGGATCTTGGAATGACACCGTTCAATCTGCCGGAGACTTTATTTTCTTTATTTAAATATCCTCTCAAAAGCTCTTCAACCATAGGATAACCTTCTTCAAGAACAAGAATTTTTTCACAGGATTCATAAAATCTTTTAACTTTTTCAAACGGCATAGGGTAATGCCCGATTTTTAAAATTGGATGAGGGCATTTACCTTCCGGGAAATTTTCCATTAAATAGTTGTAAGCTATTCCACAGGCAATAATTCCAAGCGATTTGTCATCTCCATCATAATAAATATTAAATTTGGATTCTGCTGAAGCATCCCTGTTTGCCTTTTGCTTTACCAATAAAGTCTGGTATCTTTTTTTTGCATTTGAAGGAAGTAGTACAAATTGTATCGGATCAGCAGGATAAGAAATTTTATTTTGATCCTTTAACGGTGATGTCGTTACTCCTGAACGCGAGTGAGATAACCGGGTTGTTATTCTTATAAGAACAGGCAGTCCATACTTTTCTGATAGTTCGAATCCTTCATAAGCCATATCGTATGCTTCCTGCTGATTCGATGGTTCAAGTATCGGAATCATAGCAAACCTTCCATAATACCTGGAGTCCTGTTCATTCTGTGATGAATGCATTGATGGATCATCGGCAACTGCTACAATCATTCCGCCGTTTACACCGGTTACGGCTGAGTTCATAAAAACATCTGCCGCAACATTTAAACCAACGTGTTTCATTGCAGCCATTGACCGTTTGCCGGCATAAGACATACCCAGAGCAGCTTCAGTTGCTGTCTTTTCATTAGCCGACCACTGGCGGTGAATATTTCGCTCAGCAGCAACTTTCGATCTTTGTACATATTCCATAATTTCTGTTGAAGGTGTTCCCGGGTAGGCATATATTCCCGACATTCCGGCATCGATTGCACCTTGGGCGAGTGCCTCATCGCCTAATAAAAGTAACTTTTGCATATTTTTTCCAATTTTTAAAAATTTATTCAATATTATATTTAACTGATCAAAAAATAACCAAATCGGGGAAAATAATGTACAGAATAAGATATGCCCCAAATTTATTTATTCAATAAATAAGGGGTAAAAGATTTTAGAAAAGGAGTGATTATCAATAATTAATTGGCTTGAATGTTTTTTTGATTTCTGATAACATTATTGATAAAAAACGAATCGAAGTTTAATATTTAGTTCATAGGTATTTCTATTACTACAAATTTAGCGTCAGTCTCTGCTTTTATTGTAATTTCATCCGCTTCCCAGACGCCAATAGAATCACGACGTTCTAATTTTTTATCAACTACGAGTAAATCTCCTTCAATTACAAACAAATAGAATCCGTTTCCTGGGAAGGTTAGTTTTGTATTGATAGTTTTACCTGCTTCAAGTACACCAAGATTAATTTCTGCATTCTGATGAATGTATAAGGCATCCATATTTTTATCACCAGAAGCTACAGTTATTAATTGATTTGTTCTTTCTTTTTCCGGAAATGATCTTTGATCATACCTTGGTTTAATATTTTGCTCTTTAGGAATTATCCACAATTGCAAAAATTTTACTATATCAGATTTGGAAAGATTGTATTCGGAATGAGTAATTCCTGTACCAGCTGACATAACCTGAATATCGTTTTTATTAATCACCGATGTACTGCCCATACTATCTTTATGTTCAAGTGCTCCTTCCAGAACAATCGAAATGATTTCCATGTTATTATGGGCATGAGTTCCAAATCCTTTTCCCGGTTCTACGGTATCATCATTCAAAACACGAAGCAATCCAAATCCCATTTTATCCGGATTATAATAATGTGCAAAGCTAAAACTATGTCTGCTGTGTAACCAGCCATGTTCCGCCACTCCCCGTTCATTTGCCCTTTGTAGTATTTTTTTCATGATTTTCCCTGATTTATTACTCTCTGTTCGTCATTAATAAAAGCCCTGCCAAACTCACCGTAAAAGACAAAATTATCTAATGGTTTTCTTGTCCTTACTGCATTTTCTCTAACTCGGAGGTTTTCAGGAAGTTCTTTTACATTACCCCTATAACCAATTACGAGAACAACAACAGAAATATAATCATCTGGTACCTTAAGGACATTTGCTGCCTTATTAACATTAAAACCGCCAAGCTCATGTACAATTAGTCCAAGTTCCTGAGCCTGAAGTGTAAGCAAAGCTACTGCGGATCCCGTATCGTAAAAGCTGTAACGATTTCGTTTCCCGGTTCCCTCAACTGTTTTTTTTGCAGTTACTAGAATCAGAACAGGTGCTTTTCCTGCCCAGATTTTATTACCTACCGATAAAGTATTAAAAAGCATTGTGTAATTTTCTTCATCTGTTTTGGGTGTTATAATAAACCGCCATGGCTGTTCATTCATTGGTGAAGGTGCCCATTGGGCTGCTCGAAAAAGTTCTATCAACTTTTCATTCTCAACAGACTTACCGGAATATGCTCTTGTACTGAATCTCTTCTTAATTATCTCTTTCAACATTTTTATTATAATCTCTTATCAATTGCATTTGTAATACAATAGTATGTTATAACACATACTTTTTCAATCCATACTACTAACTCTGTGTTATCTGTCACAGTACGAAACGGCAAAAACCACGATAGCCTTGTATGTGGAAATATATTTTATTTTGTTGTATAATATTTAATACAAACTAAACCAATTCATCTTAAATTAGAATAAATCATTTGAAAATTTATTTCCTTAATGAATAAAATAGTTTTTATCCTGGTTATTTCCATTACTTGCCGGATTTTCGCAGGTGTTCAGGATTATACTTTCAGGCAGATAAAAGTAGAAGATGGTCTCTCTCAGAGCACTGTTCTTACATCTCTGCAGGATAATCGTGGGTTTATGTGGTTTGGAACCATTGATGGTTTAAATCGCTATGATGGGTATAACTTTACTATTTATGTTAATGATCCGGGCGATTCAACTTCAATATCTGATAATCTTATTAAGTGTTTATTTGAAGACAATAAAAAACAATTATGGATTGGCACTGCAAATGGCTATTTGAATAAATTTGATATTAATACAGAATCATTTAAGCGATATAATGTTAAAAACTTTCTTGAGACTGAGATAGAACTACCTGGCAGTTACTTCGATTATCCTCTGGTTTTTTCCCGGAATAATAATGTATCGGTTACTTCTATTGTCGAGGATAGCAAGGGCAATTTATGGTTAAGTACTTGGGGTAACGGTATAATCAGGTTCGATCCGAAAAATGAAACCGCAAAACATTTTTATCATTCAACTGAAGATAAAAACAGTTTAGGTAGCAACAGGGCAACAAAAATTCTTATTGATAACGATAGTACAATATGGATTGGTACATTTGGAGGTGGATTGAATAAAATGATCGTGGGTAATAGCTCAGGTACGGAAAAATTCACATTTACTAGTTATGGAAATGTTCCTGGTAGATCAGATTACTTAGGTGATAACCGTATTATCACATTGTTGGAAGATAAGGACAAAGACATTTGGTTAGGAACATATAGTGGGGGATTGTGTCGAATTAAAAAAAATCAGAAAACTTTACTTCCCGAATTTGTAAAAGTAATTAGATACATATACCAGGAGAAAAATAAGCACGGTTTAAGTAACAATACAGTTATGGATATTACCCAGGACAACTCGGGCTATATTTGGATTGGAACTTTTGGTGGTGGAATGGATAGATTCGACAAAGCAACCGGAGATTTTTTACATTTTCTCAATGATCCATCCGATCCAACTTCTTTTCCGGAGAACGATATACTATCACTTTCTCTTGATCGATCAGGTATTGTCTGGGTTGGTTCACACGTTGGTGGAGGCGTTACTTTGGTTAGAGAGAACAGAACAAAATTCAATGTTTTAAAAAGTGTACCGGGCAATCCTAATAGTCTGAACGATGGTATCGTCTGGAGTATTTTTGAAGATAAAAATAATGATTTATGGATGGGTACGTATCGAGGAGGTTTAAATCTGTTTGATGAAAAATCAGGGGAATTTAAAGCATTTAAAAATGATCCACAGGATACAAATAGTCTCAGCAGTAATCACATACGAGCAATAGAAGAAGATCGTTTCGGCAATTTTTGGATTGGAACGTACAGTGGCGGTGTTAATAAATATAACCCTGAAACCAGGCTGTTTACCCGTTATGTTCATAATGATAACGATTCAAATTCAATTTCCGGTAATCAGATACAGGATATTTTTGTTGAATCGGATACAGTTATATGGGTGGGAACATTTGGCGCTGGTTTGAATAAACTTACTTTCGATAAAAATTCAGCTGTTAGTTCTCCACATGTAACAGTTTATAGAAATGATCCTACTAATCCTTATTCGTTGTCTGATGATCGCGTTTATGTAATTTATAAAGATATGGAAAGCACTATGTGGATAGGAACGTCAGGAGGGGGACTTTGTAAATTTGATGAGACTACCGGTAAATTCACTTCATATGTGAAAGATCCAAACAATCCGAATTCTTTGAACAACAACAGGGTAATGTCTATCCTTGAAGATTCACACAATAAATTATGGATAGGAACTTCCGGCGGCGGGTTGAGCAAACTTGACAGAGAGACCAATAGTTTTAAAAGTTATACACAAAAGAACGGACTGTCGAGTGCTGTGGTTTATGGAATCCTGGAGGACAATTCAAATAATTTGTGGTTGAGCACAGATAATGGAATTTTCAAATTTAACATTGATAACGAAAGTTTTGCACATTTCAATATGGAAGACGGCTTGCAAAGCCAGGAGTTCAATGGTGGTTCTTATTTCAAATCCTCAGACGGCAGAATGTATTTCGGCGGTATAAATGGTATAAACTATTTTTATCCGGATAGTATTCGCACAAACTTTTATGTGCCGCCAGTTGTGATTACCTCAGTAAATATTCTAACTACTCAAATGAAAGGCGATTTTAATGAAATAATTCTTTCACATAATCAGAATTTTATTTCTTTCGAATTTTCTGCTTTGGATTATTCAAACCCAGCTGAAAACCAATATGCGTTTATGCTGGAAGGATTGGACAATGAATGGAAAAATGTAGATTCAGAAAGACGTATTGCAAACTATATTAATCTACCACCCGGTGAATACTATTTTCATGTTATTGGTTCAAATTCGGATGGATTATGGAACAGGAGTGGAACCACAGTTAAGCTGACAATTAATCCACCCTTCTGGTTAACCTGGTGGTTTATCACTCTGGTGATAATTATTGCCGGAACAACTGTTTATTATTTAAGCACTCTGAAAATTAAACAACAGCTTGCAATCGAAAGACTTAAAACAAAGCTTGCTGCGGATTTGCACGACAATGTTGGTTCGAGTCTTACAGAAATTTCGATTTTAAGTGAAGTAGCTGCGCAAACAAATAATGGTCTTGGTGATTCAAAAGTATTGAAAAGCATAAGCGAAACGGCAAGACAACTTGTTGATACTATGAGTGATATCGTTTTTGTTGTAAATCCGGAACGTGATTCGTTGCATGATTTAATAATTAAGATAAAAGATTCCTATTATGATTTTCTTACTTCAGCGGGGATTTCTTTTCGTGTAAGGAATATCGATAAAGCAGATGATATTAAACTTCCAATGGATTATAAGCAAAATCTTCTTCTCATTTTTAAAGAAGGAATCAACAATGCTATAAAACACAGTAAATGTAAAACAATCCTTCTTGAAGCTAATGTTAAAGGCGATTTGATAGACATGACTTTGAGCGATAACGGTTGCGGATATAACCAAGAAAATATCAATTTCGGAAATGGGATAAGGAACATTGAATCGAGAGCGGGCAAGATTAATGGAAAAGTGGAATGGATTTCCGGATCGGGAAACGGAACAACTTTGAAATTTGTTGGTAAGATAAGCAGGTTTAAAAAAATTAAATCATTTTTAAATAATTAATAATACGCTAAATGATAAACGTAGCAATTGTTGAAGATAATCATACGATAAGAGAAGGATTAGCCGCATTGATAAACGGTACCAATGATTACAAATGTATCGGTACATTCTATGACTGTGAATCATTTCTTAAAAATCTTGATAAGATGAATCCCGATGTTGTGTTAATGGATATAGCCCTGCCCGGAATGAACGGTATAGAGGGAATAAAAATGGCTGTTGAAAAAAAGCCTGAGCTTAATGTACTAATGCTGACTGTACATGAAGAAAGCGATAAAGTTTTTGATGCATTATGTGCCGGAGCATGCGGCTATCTTGTTAAGAAAACTCCTCCCTTCAGACTTTTAGAAGCAATTAAGGAAGTAAGTGAGGGGGGGTCGCCTATGAGCTCGAGGATTGCACGCCAGGTAATAAATGCATTTAAAGATGTTAAGGCAACAGCGGAGGAAGAAGAATACAATTTAAGCTCAAGAGAAAAGGAAGTGCTTAATCTGCTTGCTGTTGGAAATAACTACCAGGAAATAGCAAACGATCTGTTCATAAGTGTAGATACGGTACGTCATCACATAAGAAATATTTACAAAAAACTTCACGTTCATTCTGGCTCTGAAGCCGTGGCAAAAGCAATTCGTAAAAAACTCATCTGAATTGTTTAACCCGCATACAAACCACATTGAAGTCCCGATTAAAGCCTAATTTTGGACATATCGTAAATAAAACCGCATAAACGTGCGGTTGCTTACCCTTCTTATTTTATTAGTTTGAACACAGAAAAAAGATAAACAGGCTCTTACAGGTTTCTTTTAACTAATACAGTAATAAAAATTCAATTTTAAAATCAAAAAGGATAAAAAAATGGATGAAGTAAATGTTGCCAGAACATTGAATAATCCTCTATCTGATCTAATCAGTGATGATGTTTTTGAACTGCTGTTTAGCAGGGGATTGATTCATGAAAGAGCTGTAAGAGACTACAAGATCCGTATGAAATTTAAAGCTCTCCGTGCTCAAAAAGTAAGAACCGGGGATGCGATTGATACTTTAAGAGAAGAGTATCCTTACCTTCAATTTGATACGATTAGAAAAATAGTGCACAATCCTCCCAAGCAAACCAACAACTAAATTTTAGGGATACTTTTCAAAATCCTGTTGCCTCCCCTGATTTTCTCAACGAATAATCAGAAGGAGGCTTCAGGTAAAATAGTTTTTTACCTTCTCCCAATTAATATTATCGCTTTGTTACCTTCTCCTCCCGTGGCTGCCAGAATGTTATCCTTTATTTCTACTCTCCCAAAGGCTCCTGAATTCATATATGTTATATACTGATAGTTTTTCCAGCTTATCCCATTATAATGCATAAGTAATCCATATGCACCCGAAATAACTATATCATTAAAATTGCTTCCTCTAATACCTGTTTTGTAATAAGGCGGCATACTGTTATCATGTATCCATTCATTCCCTAAATGTTTTGCTGCGTAAAAACCATCACCACCGATAAAATACTTCCTGCCGGGAATGAACCGGACCGTATTCAATGCCCAGGATAGACCTGCGTTGTTAATTTTTTCAGCATTGTTTCCAATTATTTTTATAACCTCACTTCCTGGTCTACAAATTGATTTGATGCAACGCATAGAATTTCATCTTCACCTGTATCGGGATTATAACTTCCCCATACATCATTGATTGATAAATCTGTCCCGCTTTCTATTTTATTCCATACTCCGTTTTGGTAATGGGCAATAAATCCGCTACCACTAACAACGTAGAAGTCACTCCGTGATATTCCCCATATTTTGATTGCTGATCCATTTAATTGTCTAATTAAAGAACAATCATTTGTGAATTCCGTCCCGTTATAATGAGAAATACTACCGTTGATATGAGCAAATAGTAAATCATTTGATGAAAAAGCAAAAATCGTCTTAATTGGAGGGTAGGTTACACCTCCGCAAGCATTAGTCTTTATCCTTATCAATTCCCACTGATTCCCATTCCAGTGTACAGTATTATAAGCGTTCGGGTCAGGCTGTCCAAGAGAATCAAGCAGATAAATTTCTCTAACTGCCCAGATATTATTTTCATCTATTATTGCTACGTCATAAAGTGTACAACTTCCTGCCTGTCCGCCAAAGGTATATTTCTCAAATGTGAAGTTGTGGCTTGTTGTATCAAGTGTTGTAAGGCTTACCTTATTGCTTTTCAAATCTATAGGCGGAGATTTTAGTCCATTTACATAGAATGTATAATTTGTATTTGGCAAAAGTGAATCTATGTATAGAAGTGTATCGGCTTTATCCAATATTATATCGTCAATGATAGAATCATCTTTCAGCAATAATACAGTTATTGGTAATTGTGAGTTGGAGACAGTTAACTTTAGCCAGGCTTCGGTGCAGGAAACGTCTTCGAGTTTTAATGTTATTCCGGTTCCATTTACAGGCGGTTCGGTTGTGTTGCAAGAGAGCAATAAGCTTATAACGCTTAAAAATAGAATAACTATTTTAACGGACGTTAAGTCCCCCTTGGATGCTAATAATAAAAATTTACTTATAAATTATGGAAAAAATAATTATCAATCCTGTTAAATAAAGCTCAACCTTTAGTGATATTAGCATTAAAGTCTCAAATAAAAACAGAACGAAAAATCCAGGTATAAAACCTGTTAAAACCTCTTTTCAAAATCCAACTTTATTACTAACTTGCTGTAATAATGTAATTCTTAAGATTTCGTAAGTGAGGAGAAAATGAAGTGTCCTTCCTGCGGGAAAGAAAACAGCGCAGGTTCAAAATTTTGCAAACATTGCGGCACCAGCCTTGATCAGAAATTCAAAACCTGTAAAAACGGACATAACTACGATTCTTCTTTAGGTGAATGTCCTTACTGTCCTAAATCTGAAGTGGCAACGGTAATAAAAACCGCAACCCAGAGTCAGAAAACTGTTATTGATAAACAAGCAAACATTAAAACTTCACCGGATATTACAAAAACTAGAGCCGAAGCTGCAAAAACTGTAGTCGCTTCAACTCCTGAACAGAAAACGGTTATACAGGATGAATCTCCAATAGAAAAAACCGTACAAAAAACTACTCTAGGTAAAAAATTAGCTGGCTGGATTGTAAGCTTTGATCTCGATCCTTCCGGTACGGATTTCAAAATTTTTGAAGGAAGAAACAAGCTTGGTAAAAGCAATGCCTGCAATATTGTTGTGAACGATGCAAGCATATCCGATGAACATGCACTCCTTTTTTATGGAGATAATAAAATCATTTTACAGGACGAACTTTCAACATACGGTACGTTCGTAAATGATAAACGAATCAATGAAAGAGCTCAGTTAAAAGACGGGGATAAAATTAAATTCGGCAATATTTCATTTACTATAAAAATCATTTGATGAATCTCCTGAAGATATTATTTATAAGTTTTTCATATTAACAAGAATTAAGTGATGATTTGAAACTACATCTCGTTATTGGTAATCATTCCGATGTGGGCAAAGCACGTGAAAGGAATGAAGATTATTTCGGTTCATTCAGTGGAGATTTTGGAAACCTTCTTGTGGTATGTGACGGAATGGGGGGACATAAAGGCGGCGAGATAGCTTCGAGACTAGCAGTAGAAACACTAAAAAATCATTTTGAAAAATTATCCGAAGACTTTAATCCTGCGGAAGAGATAAAAAAAGCTCTTCAGGAAGCGAATGATTCAATAATCGAAACAGCAGAACGCGATTCTTCACTCTCCGATATGGGTTCAACAGTTGTACTGGTTTTAATCAGAGACAATCTTGCTTATTGCGCGAGTCTTGGAGACAGCCGGATCTATCTTGTGGCAGAAAACAGTATTCGCCAGTTTACCAAGGATCATTCTCTTGTTCAGCAAATGGTTGACTCAAATATGATCACCGAAGAGGAAGCAAAAGATCATCCGAAGAAAAATGTGATTACAAAAGCATTAGGAATAGACGAAGCATTGGAACCAGACATGCTGGAACCGCTGGAACTTAAAGAAAACAATAAATTGATCTTATGTACAGATGGTTTAACATCAACGGTGAACAAAGAAGAAATCCTGGAACAGGTTGAGAATAATTCACCCCAGCAGGCTTCACAAAAATTAGTCGATCTTGCAAATGAAAGAGGTGGTGCTGATAATATTACTGTACAGGTTGTTTCCTTTTCTTCAAAAAAGCCTGCAGAAAAAGTAAAGGCAATATCGGGCAACAATTTATTAATGTATAGTGTTCTTATAATTGCTTTATTAGCCTTGACACTTGTGCTAATAAAATTTGAAGTTATAAGTTTCGGCAAGGAACCACAAAAAACTTTGGAAAATAATATTGGCACAATACAAAATAAGACAGAAGACAAACTAAATTCGAACCGGGTAATTCATAAAACTAAAAAGGATTCTATAGTTAATGAATCGGTAAAATCCGATTCGTTAATTAAAAACAACGAAGAGGAGGCAATTGATGAACAACCAAATGAAAGATAAAATATCGGGATTATTTTCATCTCTTTTTACCGGAATATTTATTTTTCTCTTTTTTACAGTCACCCCGGAAATTAAAGCACAGGATGAGGACATTGTGAAGGATTTGTTGAAAACCGTTGACATCCTGAATGAAACGCTTCTTGATATGACTGCTCTTACGGACGATCAGGAAAATGCTATTGGTGAAGAAATGGATAAGCAAATCTCTCAGGATCTTCGATTTACAAATGAAAGAAAGTTCGATCTTAAAAGCATATTCAA
The DNA here is from genome assembly GCA_022340715.1 of bacterium BMS3Abin03. Lineage (GTDB taxonomy): Bacteria > Bacteroidota > Ignavibacteria > Ignavibacteriales > Ignavibacteriaceae > BMS3ABIN03. Next base: position 31,675 of record JAJDNK010000068.1, read on the forward strand.
AAAACTTATGAAATACGTAGAAAGAAAAAGTATCAATTATAATTATAAGGTTGTGCAAACCGATGAGGTAAATGCTTATGCAATTTCCGGTGGATATATGTACGTAAATACCGGCATCCTGGATTTCTTAGACGATGAAAATGAAATCGCTTTTGTTCTTGCGCATGAGATTTCTCACAATGAAAAGAAACATTGTATAAAAAGAGTTCAATATGCAGCACTTGCAACTTCTGTAGATCCAAGCTTTGGTGAAATAGTGCAGATGGCTTATAACATGTATTCATTGCCTTTCAGTAAGTATGATGAATTTGAAGCAGATGATAACGGTGTATTTCTTATGCAAAAAGCAGGATATGATAAATCCGGTGCTGTCTCTTTCTTCGAAAAATTAGAAGAACTGGAAAAGGAATATGGAATAGACCAGAGAGATGCGGTAAATGATTTTATCTCTTCTCATCCGACTGCAAAAGAAAGACGCGAAAGAATTCTTAAAATGGATTGATCATAAATAGTAATTTGAACTAAAACCTTTTAAATCTCTGAAAAGGACCAAAAAATGTTTTGCCCGAACTGCGGATTTGAAAATGAGGAAGATGCAAAATTTTGTAATAGCTGTGGTAAGCCTCTAATTCTGGATCAACAGGCTTCACAAAATACCCAACAAAAATTTAATCCCTATTTAAATGTTGAAAATAATTCAGGACAGGGAAAAATGGCAGGCCTGCCACCTCAGCTTTACGGATGGAATTGGGGTGCATTCTTCTTAAACTGGATCTGGGGAATAGGTAACAATACTTTTATTGCCTTATTATGTCTTCTTCCTTTGATAAATATTGTAATGATCTTTGTACTCGGCGCAAAAGGAAACGAGTGGGCATGGCAAAATAAAAGATGGCAGAGCATTGAACATTTTAAAAGAGTGCAGCGGCTCTGGGCTATATGGGGATTTATCTTATTTGCATTAGGAATTATCTTTTCAATTTTAATTGTGCTAGTAGCAATAGCAGCATCAGGAAGCTATAATAATTATTAAGTCTTCTCAATAATTGAGACTGAATTTTGATGAAGGGCAGTATGTTTAAACTTATTCTACCGGCGGTTTTATTTGTAGTTATAATTTTTATAGCGACTAACAGATTTATCTGTTCCCATTCCGGTCTTGCACCCCAGTTTAAAGAAATCACGAAAAGTAAGATTGTAGATTTTAATTCTGATTCACTTTGGATTAATATTAATGCAATAGCTGAAAACGAAAATAGTTTTAAAATAGAAATTGAAAATATGCATGCATATATTTTACAGGATGAAATTTCTCTCGGTAAAGCAAATAGAAATGAAAAGTGGGAAATAGAAGCTGATGATACTGGTGAGATACAAATCCATACTGTGCTTGATACTAAAAAAATATTGAAGATAATAAGCGATGAACCAGACAGCTTACGTTTAAAACTTGTAGGCGGTGCAGATGCTGACTTGGGATTAATAACTATGCCTGTTGATATAGATATTAATTTCAGTGTTCCCGTAAAAGAACAATTATCAAGAACAGTGCAGGAAGACACAGATAATGATAAAATAATTAAAATAAAATCTGCAGGACTAAAGAATTTAAATTTAGGCGGTTCGATTGTGGAAATCGGATTTGAGATTCAAAATCCATACGGAATAAAGTTCTCTGTTGAAAGTTATGCCTCTACACTTTTTATAGACGGTAAAGAGTTAGGTGAAGGTAATATCAGCAAACGGATTGAAGTTAAGAAAAAAGGTGAAATGAGTGAAGGCAAGATCACTTACAAACTCAGCAACACCAAGACTTTGAGATCTTTATTTGGATCGTTCTTTTCCGGAAAGCTGGAATATGTAACAAAGGGGAACCTAATAATTAAAATCCTTGGATATGATATTAAAATTCCTTACACAAAGAAAGGAGTGTTGGCTATATTATGAGTGATTCCTCAAACAAAAAGGTTATCACAGTAGGCAGATCGTCTTCGTGTCACATTGTTCTGGATAATCCTAATGTGTCTTCCAACCATGCAAAATTTATTATAGATGATAGTACAATAACTTTAGAAGACTCAGGTTCAACAAATGGAACATTTGTTAACGGTGAAAAAATAACTTCAAAAAAAGTTACAAAAGATGATCAGATAGCTTTTAGTAGGAATTACAACTTCGATTGGGGCAAGATCGAACCGTACATAAAAATATCTAAAGGTGAATTTACCGATGTACCTGGCGAAAGATTGAAAACACAAATTGCGCGAGAGAAACAGGTAATCAACATCGGGAGAACAAGTGATAATGACCTGGTAATTAATAATATTAAAGTATCCAGAAAGCATGCAAAACTAGAAAAGAAGGGAAACGACTGGTTCTTAGAAGATCTCGGCAGTTCGAACGGAACTTTTATAAATGGTAAAAAGGTAAAAAAAGAACGCGTAACTCAAAAAGATGTAATTACAATCGGTGGTGTACCGCTAAATCTGGAGCGGTTGTTTACAGGTGAGAAGATAATTGCAGGTGACATTCAAATCTCTACAAATGATCTAACATTCCAGGTTAAAGATAAAGTTATTGTCGATTCAATTGGACTTACAATTTTTCCCGGAGAATTTGTCGGATTGATTGGACCAAGCGGTGCGGGTAAAACTTCTTTGATGATGATGATGAACGGTGTTGTAAGACCAAGTGGTGGCGATGTTTTCATTAATTCGCAATCACTTTATTCAAACTTTGATTTGTTTAAGGGACAAATTGGTTACGTTCCACAGGATGATATTATTCACCGCGAACTTAAAGTTCAGGAATCCTTCAAATACACGGGTATGTTAAGATTGGAAAACAACACCGAAGAAGAAATTACCACGCAAGTTGATAGTGTGCTTAACACATTAGGATTAGAAGAGACAAAAAATACTTTAATTGGATCAGCTGAGAAAAAAGGTATAAGTGGTGGACAAAGAAAACGTGTAAATCTTGGACAGGAATTATTAACCGAACCTTCGGTTTTATTTCTCGATGAACCAACAAGCGGGCTTGATCCCAAAACTGATCTTGATGTGATGTATTTGCTAAAAGGTATAGCTGCAAAGGGTAAAATAGTAATTCTTACAACGCATAACATAACAAAAGATAATTTTGAAATTCTTTCTCACCTGATTGTTCTTACAAAGGGTGGAAAGCTCGCTTACTTCGGAAAAGCAAACCAGGCTGTTGATTATTTTGAGGTTGAAAAACCATATGAAATTTTTGAAAAGCTCGAAATCAAAGAACCTGATTACTGGAAAGAAAAATTTAAAAAATCTTCAGAGTATAATCAGTTTATGACTTCAAGACGTGATTCTAAAATTGAACATAAACCGACTGAAGTTACTACGAAAAAGAGGAGCACCGATCTTAAACAATATTTTACTTTAACAAGCCGTTATTTCAGAGTAAAATTGCGTGACCGTGTAAGTACTGCAATTCTTCTTCTGCAGGCTCCGATAATTGCTGCGTTAATTGCACTTGTTTTCGACCAGTTTGCAGAGAGGACAGCAGCATTGTTTATACTTGTTGTTGCTGCAATCTGGCTTGGGTGTTCTAATGCTGCAAGGGAGATAGTAAGCGAGCAAGCGATATTTAAACGGGAAAGAATGGTGAATCTTAAAATACCATCGTACCTGTTTTCTAAAATTACTGTATTGCTAATGTTGTGTGTTATTCAGTGTCTAATACTTGCAGGCATAGTTGCTCCTGCACTTGATATGAACGCTTCTTTTTTAGGACTATTTATTCTTTTGCTTTTGACTTCATTACCAGCATTGCTGCTTGGTTTATTAGTTTCATCTTTGGTTTCTACAACGGAAGCAGCAATGGGATTGATTCCTCTTGTTCTAATTCCGCAAGTAATTCTTGGTGGATTGATAAGTACTTTTATAACTATGAGCGGATTCGAAAAATTTCTTGCAGCTTTTATGACAAGTCGCTGGTCTTTCGAAGCGCTCACAATTCTTGAATATAAAGGAGTATATGATATGGGAGTGACTAACCTTGGGTTTTCACTCGATAATATGGCGGTAGATATTTTTATTATATTGATTTACTCGGCAGCTTATTTTCTGCTTACTGCATATTCCTTAAAAAGAAAAGATGTTGGTTAGAATTATTTAAAGGATAAACCCAATGCTTGAACAAATACGCGATTATAAAATCATTAAAAAACTCGGCGAAGGCGGAATGGGTACTGTTTACCTTGCCAATGATATTATGCTTGAGAGAAAAGTTGCAATAAAAGTTCTAAATCCATTACTTACAAAAGATACTCACTTCACCGAAAGATTCCGCCATGAGGCAAAAGTACAGGCAAGTCTTCTTCATCCGAATATTGTTACACTTTACAATTATTTCTTTGAACAGGAACATTACTGTATGGTAATGGAATATATCGATGGTGTAACTCTTAAACAATTAATTACTAATATCGGCCCGATGCCTGAACAGAAAGCAATATGGATATTGAATCAGATGCTTGATGCAGTTGGTTACGCGCATAAAAAGGGAATTATTCATAGAGATATAAAACCAAGTAATGTTTTAATAGCAGGTGATAATACTGTTAAGATTCTTGATTTCGGCATTGCAAAAATCTTACAGGATAAGGGATTGACTAAAACCGGTACGAAGATGGGAACTATCTTCTATATGTCACCCGAACAAATAAAAGCAGTGAAGGATATTGATAATCGAACGGATATTTATAGTCTGGGTGTAACCTTTTATGAAATGCTATCAGGGAAAGTTCCTTTTAATGTAGATACCGACAGCGATTTTGAAATAATGAATGAGATTGTAAGCGGTGAAATAAGAGATCCACGTGAAATTTACCCACATATCTCCGATTGGGTTGTGGATGTTTTATTTGCTTCGGTTGAAAAAGACCGTGAAAAAAGAATTCAATCCACGGATGAATTCACAAACAGGCTGCTCTCCAAGGAAGAGAAATCCGCTACAACAGGAGCTGCAGATAAGACAATAATTGACCAACCGGTACACGAACCTGTCAAACCACAAAAGACAACTGTTCTTCCGCCACCTACTGCACCCAAACCGTCTTCAGCACCGCCAATGAAGAAAGAAGTAATTCAACCTGTTGTTCAAAAACCACCGGTTAAACAAAGTTCATCGGGTAGTAAAAAATTATTGTTTGGAGTGTTAGGATTGGTTGCTGCGGTTGTAATAATATATTTTGTTGCATTTAATGATTCAGAATCGGGACCGTATGATCCTTCGATAACATCCGACTCCACCAGTAATTATGAAGAAAATTTTCTGCGGGGGACGGGAAATATCAACGATAAGGATGTGAAGCCGGATAATGGACCGGAAGTGAAAGTTAGCAGGCAGTATGGAAGAGGCGGTTCAGGAAGATCTAGCAAACCAACTGCTTCTCATTAGAAAATCAGGAAAATTATAAATTTAATTTGTGGGGTGATCTTATAAATTAAACTCCGGGCTGATGTTCTTCTTTTAGAAGATCATTTATTTCTTTTACCGGTGTAAAAGTAATTTTCGGTACCTCTATAAAAATAGTTATCCAGTTAGCCATACCGCCATTCCATAAACCGGGAAGCTCCAGTGCTTTTAGTTCTCTGCCGTCTTTAGATTTTATGGTGATTAATCCGGAATCAAGATTACGATAATCCGGCAAATAAAACCGGTTGCCTTTGTAATTTCTTATACCGCATACCAAGTCTACCGGATTAAAATGTGTAGAGGCTTCCAGAATTTTCCGCTGTTCATCATTATTAACATCTATCTGAGTTTTCTCAACAATTTGTAATGAAACGGTTCCATCCTGTGCTTCAACCCAGAACGGTCCGCCTCCCGGATGACCTTCATTTTTTACCATACCACAGACTCTTATCGGTCTGTTCAGCTTTTCTTTTAATATTCTAAGTTTCTCATCGAGGCTTGGTTTCTCAAATGACTCATCGAACTGAATTGATAGTTCGGACTGTGCAAACTCTTTAATTGAATTAATTGTAGGCAAGGAAATTTGCCCGGCATCAATAGCACGAAGGTAAGTAAAAATCTTGCTTTGCATTCTTAATAAATAACCGGCAAGAATTCTTTTGTAAAGATAGGTGGTTCCACGCAGTCTTTCGGGAACAACATTATCTATATTTTTAATGAAAACTATATCACCGTTAACTTCGTAAAGGTTTTCAATTAATGCACCGTGTCCAGCAGGACGGAATATCAGGTGTCCATCGTCATCTTTAAATGGTTTATTATCATGATCTACTGCTATAGTATCGGTTGACGACTTTTGGTGAGAATATGAAACGTCAATTTTGATACCTCTGAGCTCATATCTTTTTATCGCTGGTCTCATGATCGTATTTATTAGTTCACTATACTCAGGTGAAATAGTGAAGTGTACCTTTGCAGGGCTATCTCCTATTCTTGTGTAGTTTACAGCTTCCTCAAGATGTTCTTCAAAAGCTGTCCGTGTTTTTCCATGGTAAGAGTGAAATATTATGCATCCCTTCGGTTGATTAGCATAATCGAGACCCTCAGGATTAAGAGTATAGTTCAGTATTTCATTGTAATATCCTTTATCAAGAAAAGAATTAATATCGAGTCCTTTGTCCGACATTATTCCAACAAGTTCCGGATAAAAAGCAAATTTATCTATGTTATCTATAAATTCTAAGACTGCTTTACATTCTTCATCACCCGCGGTGGCTCCTTCCTCAAGTTTATCACGGTATACATCACCCATTTTTGCTAGAACGGATTGAAGTTTGTGAAACATTCGTGATGCCGCACCTGATGCCGGGACAAATTTCATAAGCCTATTATTTTCTAACGCCTCCTCAAACTCGTAGGTCAGGTCATCATAAATCTCTGTACTAATATTGGTTATACCATCGCCTTTTGTACAAGGACGAACAAGTTTTATGTGCGGAATTCCTTTTGTAAAAATTTCTAATTGCTCCTGTACTTTTTCAAGAGGAACGTTTATCTGTCCGTCTTTAACATAATCTTCTTTGAGTTGTTCCAAATCCTGGGGTGTCATATAACTTTTATATAAGTAATAATATTAAGATTCCTAAATTTGTGAAGGTTTAAAACATATTAAATAAATATATTTAATAAAAATTTCTTTTCGAAAAAGAACCATGAACAGTAGTAACAAAATATTAACTGAAAAATTTATCAATGAAAACACGCCAATCCAGGCTATATCGGGTTTATTAATCAAAAACGCAGGTGTAAAATTATTAGTTAAAAGGGAAGATCTTAACAATCAATATATCTCAGGCAATAAATGGTATAAGTTAAAATATAATTTATTTGAAGCGAAAAAGAATGGATTTGATACATTATTGACTTTTGGTGGGGCTTATTCTAATCACATTTATGCAACTGCAGCAGCAGGAAAGATATTTGGCTTTAAAACAATAGGTATAATCAGGGGGGAAGAACATCTTCCTCTAAATCCGACGCTCGGTTTTGCCGCAAAATGCGGAATGAATTTTTATTATTTAGACAGAAAATCTTACAGACAGAAATACAATGTGGAGTTATTAAACAAATTGAGGAAAAAGTTCGGTGAGTTTTACATGATTCCGGAAGGCGGAACAAATGCATTTGCTGTAAAAGGAGTAAAAGAATTCATATCTAAAATTAATGTTCAATATGATTATATATGCTGTCCCTGCGGAACCGGAGGAACTCTTGCAGGGATAATTAAAGGAACCAACAAAGAAAAACAGGTTCTTGGTTTTTCGGTTTTAAAAGGAGGCGATTTCTTAAGAAAGAACGTTGAAGACTTAATTGGTGAAAAAGAATATGCAAAAAGTAAGAATTGGGATATAAATCCGGATTATCACTTCGGCGGATATGCGAAAATAAATTCACGGTTAATTGATTTTATTGATCGCTTTGCAAAAGAGAACAATATATCTCTCGAGCCTATTTATACTGGGAAAATGTTTTATGGTATTTACGATCTGGTTTTGAAAGGTCACTTTAAAAAGGGTGAGACGATACTAGCAATTCATACAGGCGGATTGCAGGGATTGGAAGGAATGAAAGAAAAAATAAAAAGAATAAAAGTTTCCAAAGTGATAAATTAAACATTATATTTTTTATCCTGATATTTTCACCTCAAATTTTAATCACTCAGTAATATACATTCTCAAACGGATTAGTTAATTTGTGAATAGTTCATTAAATTTTTTAACCCAACTAATGTATAAATAATTAACTATCGGGATTAATATGAGTGATCTAATTATAGTTTTTATCGGATTGGGCGTAATACTTTATTTCTTTTTTGTTCTTGGCACAGGGAGAGTCGCAATTCAAAAAGGACAAAACGGGTTATTGTGGTTCCTTGTTTCCCTCGTTTTGCCGCCGGTTGCTTACTTCATAGTTCTTTCTGCTTCAAAAAAAGAAAAAGCTGATGGCGAACCTGATTTTTTCGAAAATATAATCATGGAATTAACCCAGCCGTTTGTTGATCTTTCAAAAACATCAAGAGCTTTGCTTGGTGTTAACATCTCTTATGTCCTTGAAGGATTAACTTACTTTGGTGTGCTCGGATTGCTTGCAATATTTTTCAATCAATACATTGGTTTGGATGATATTGATGCGGGGAGAATGGTGGGTATATTAACTGCGGGAATTACAATTGCTATGCTTTTCCTTGGTGCTACAGTCGATTGGATAGGTTTAAGAAAATCTCTTTTGATTGCTTTATCATTAATGCTTGTCGGCAGAGTTTTCTTATCGATTTCTCCAAGTGTTGGTGTTCCCGGATTATGGGGGTCAGCTCATGTATTTGCGATGATCGGAATATTCGGAATTATCCTGGGCTATGGAATTTATCAGCCAGCTTGTTATGCCGGTGTTAAGCAGCTTACAAACAAAAAAACTGCGGCTATGGGTTATGCAATGCTTTATGCGTTGATGAATCTTGGTGGTTTTTTGCCTGGAATAATCTCACCCCCCGTAAGAAAAGCATTTGAGATAACAGGTGTGTTCTGGGTTTATGTTGCGTTAACAGTTGTCGGCATAGGGGTTGTTTATTTTCTGATCACAAAGAAAGCAATGAAAAAGGCTATTTCTGATTTAGAGAAAACCAAAGAAACAAAAAGTACTGAAAAGGATTCGGAAGAAGAGACAGGTTTCAAGCTTTTCGTACAAGCATTCTCAAAACAGTTTAAATCAAAACGAAAATCTTCAATTGTTTCTATTTATGTTTTTGTTCTTTTAATGCTGATAGTAATCGCAAAGGAATTTTTTGCATCTTCATTAATTGAAAAATCATTTAGCAATAATATAGTCCTCTCATCCCTTTTCGGCTTTAACTGGTTTATTGCTTTAGCTCTGATTGGTCTAAGTATTTTAATCTACATTATAACCGATCTTCGGTTCTTTTATTTTATTTTCATTCTAATCTTTGTTCAGACTTTGTTTGCTCACAACTGGTTAACAATTCCTCAATACACAAGCCGCGCTTTTGAAGGATTCATAAGTGAAAATTTCGAATTTTTTGTGAATCTAAATCCAATTCTCATTTTCATATTAACACCAATGGTTACAGCACTTACATCAAAAAAAGATACTTATAATATGATGATAATCGGTACGGCAGTTATGGCATCGCCTACTTTTATTTTAGTGCTGGGTCCTAACTTCGACACACTCATTGCCTATATAATTATTATGACAATTGGTGAAGCAATGTGGCAGCCGAGGTTTTTACAATGGGTTGCTGAAATCGCACCTAAAAATATGACAGGAATTTATATGGGAATCGGGCAGTTCCCGTGGTTTTTAACAAAGGTTATAACGAGTCTTTACTCAGGCTGGTTCCTGATGAAATATTGTCCGATCAATACACTGCCCTCGGAAATGAATACAGAAACTATGTGGCTGATTTATGGAATTATTGCCATCATTTCCCCAGTTGGTTTATTGTTGGCAAAAGGATGGATGAAAAAAGGATTCAAAGATAAAGCGGACGATTATTAAAAAATGTCTTCCGAACTGGAACTAGAGGAAAAAATAAACAAAACCGAAACGCTTTTCGGTTGGCTGTGGGAATTATCTGTTGATGGTATGCGGCTCCTCGATTCCTTGGGAAGAATAATGATGGTTAACGATGCCTATTGTAGGGTTGTAGAAAAGAAAAAAGAAGATCTTGTCGGAAAGATTTTCTCTGAAGTTTATGCTGAACCAGAGCGTGAAAGATTACTTACCTCCTACCTTATAGATGCGCGGAGTAATACCATTAAAACGCATTTTGAAAGAGAAGACACTTTATGGAATGGGAAAAAATGCTGGTTCGATTTTTCCAATTCTTTTATTGAAATACCTGAAATCGGAAAAGTAACCCTGAGCATAATAAAGAATATAACCGAAAGGAAAAGATCGGAGTTAGAGCTTAAGGATAGTGAGGAAAAGTACAGAACACTTTTTAATAACGCCAACGATGCTGTCTTTGTTACGTTGTTATCGGAGGGGAAAACTTACGGAGATTTTATCGAAGTAAATGAAATCGCCTGCGAAAGACTTGGTTACACAAAGGAAGAGTTTCTTAAGCTCAGCCCATCTGCTATTATTCTACCCGGTTACATCGATGAGTTCAATAAATACAATGAAAAATTATTAAAAGAAACTCATGTAGTTTACGAGCTTGTACACCGTGCAAAAGACAATCACCAGATTTTCGTTGAAGTAAGCTCGCATCTTTTTACTTATAAAGGAAAACTCACTGTTCTTTCTGTTGCGAGAGATATAACTGAACGGAAAAAAGCCGAAAAGAAATTAAGCAAAACAAGTATGCGATTGCGGAATCTTGCTTCGCATTTGCAGTCTGTTCGGGAAGAAGAACGAGCAACGATCGCTAGGGAAATTCATGATGAATTAGGACAGGTATTAACTGTTCTTAAAATTCAGATTGCTTTGCTCTCTAACAAGCTGAGGAAGGATCAGAAAGAGCTTAAAGACAAGCTAGATTATGTTTCTGGTTTAATAGACAGCACAGTCGGAAAGGTACAAAGAATAACAGCGAAACTAAGACCTAACATTCTTGATGAGTTAGGATTGATCCCGGCAATTGAGTGGCAGGCAAATGAGTTTCAAAACGTAACAGGAATACAATGTTCCCTTTCTCTTCCTGCTGAAGAAGTAAATCTGGAAGAAGAAAAATCAACTGCAATCTTCAGGATTTTCCAGGAGGCGCTTACAAACGTGATGAGACACTCATCTGCCAAAATAGTTTCCATCTTGTTACAAACAATAAATAACCTGATGATTCTTAAAATAAATGATAATGGGATTGGGATAAATAATGAACAATTATCCGCCTCAAAATCTTTGGGTATAATCGGAATGAAAGAGAGAGCATTGTTACTTGGTGGAGAAGTAATTATTGAAGGAACACCAGGTAAAGGAACCGAAGTAAAAGTTGAAATGCCTTTAACCAATATTTTAAAACAACGGGTAGACGACGATAATGATTAAAATATTAGTTGCAGATGATCATGCTATTGTTCGTGAAGGATTAAAGCAGATAGTTGCTGAAGAAACTGATATGAGAGTCGCGGGTGAAGCTTCTAATGCAAATGAACTTTTTGGCCTGATTGAGCAAGAAGGCTGGGATATTGTTGTGCTCGATATAAATATGCCTGGAAAGAGCGGGCTCGAAGCGCTCAAGGAGATGAAAACACTTTATCCTAAGATACCGGTGCTTATCTTAAGTATGTTCGGAGAAGATCAATACGGACTGAGGGCGATAAAAGCCGGGGCCTCCGGGTATTTAAAAAAAGTTTCTGTACCAACTGAATTAGTATCTGCGATCAGAAAAATCGTAAATGGCGGAAAGTACATTAATCTATCCTTAGCTGAAAAACTTGCTGATATTGTTGATAAACCAAACAGAGAATTTCCGCACGATAGCCTTTCAGATCGTGAATACCAGATAATGTGTTTCATAGCCTCAGGTAAGTCGGCAGAAGAGATTGCAGATGATCTTGCCTTAAGCATCAATACAGTTTATACATACAGGAACCGGATACTTGAAAAAATGCATTTAAAATCGAATGTTGAGTTGACTCAGTATGCAATTCAAAATAAATTAATAGAAATTTAATACAGGGAAGTAGGGAAGCGATGAATGAATCTTCTAAGTTTTACTATCTTTTCTTTCTGTTTATAATTTTTGCACTTTTAACATCCTGTACAACAGTTTCTTATGAAACAGTTTATCCAACATTAAAGGATGGAAAATACGATAGTGAATTTCCTTACCGTGGAAGTTCCGAAGAGCTTGAAACGATTAGTCAAAGTGTTAAGAGGATAAATTCAACATGTTTTTATAAAACATATATTTTTAAAGAATCAGATGGTATAACATTGAAAAACATTCAGGATAGATCTTTGGAAGACATTGCAGTAGAAACCGGTTTTGCAGATCAGTCAAGTGCTGGAACAGGAACTATTATATATTATTGGGCAGGAAAAGTTGCTTTGCTAACATGTGCGCACGTAGTTAATTACCCGGATACAGTTATCTCCTTTGTTGCTGATACCGATGGAAATCCCACAGACTTTATCGAAACTATCCTGGTAAAATCTAAACAAAGTGTTTATGTAGCAGGCTTTCCCGAAGGCAGTAATCTTGAGATTCTTGCTATCGACAAGAAGAATGATCTTGCATTAATAGGACGCAATTATTATAGTACAACTAATTATATCTTCCCGGTTCTTAATTATCCACTTGGCAAATCAAAAGAGCTTGAATGGGGATCGTTCGTATATATCTTCAGTTACCCGATGAATTTCCAGATGATCACAAAAGCATTAGTTAGCAGTCCGAACCTTGATGACAAGGGATCCTTTATTTTAGATGCGGTAATAAATAAAGGATCGAGTGGTGGGATAGTACTTGCAATAAAGGATGGTGTTCCAAACTTCGAGTTGGTAGGTATAATTCAGTGGGCACCGGGAGATGCAAATAATATAATTGCACCGGAAAAGAGAAAAGGTAGTGAAACATATAACTCAATTTTACCTTATAAAGGGAAATTGTTTGTAAAAAGAAATCTTGATATAAAATACGGCATAGCTAAAGTTATTCCCGTAAGTGCAATATCAGATTTTATAGAACAGAATAGTGTGGCACTTAAAAAACATGGCTATTACCTTGAAAAATTTGCAGAATGAAAGACGGCAATACCGGCTTAATTGGAACTGTTGCAAAAAAATATTAAAATTCCTGACAGACGGTAACAATTTAGGTCTAATCGGAGTCTAATAGGTGTGGAGAGAAATTCATGACAACAAAATTACTGGAAAAAGAATCTGTTAAGTTAAGATGTCCTCATTGCAAGAAAGACATTGACTCTGCATGGGTTTGCAAAATCGAATCCTTCATCGGAACGAGATATGCATTTATGTGCAATTACTGTCAGAAACTTCTTGGAATTTCCGCAAATAAAGATTATACACTTCTGAAATCTTACACACAATCACAAGCATCAGCATAATTTCTTTTTATAAAATCACACCTCCGCCAAGACAAACATCATCTTCATAAAAAACAGCAAACTGTCCGGGCGCAATTCCTTTATCGGGCTCATTGATTTTTATCGTTGCCTTGTTGTTGTTCAACCATTCAACCTTACATTCATATTTTTTAGCTCCATGCCTAATCTTAACTTTCAATTCATTTTTTACAGGTACTTCACCGGAAATCCAGTTAAATTTGCCAACACTGAATTCACTGCGATCTCTTGCAGATTTATTTTCTTTGGAGATATATACAATGTTTTTCTCTACATCCTTTCTTACAACAAACCAGGGACCTCCACCTAGTTTCAAGCCAGATCTCTGTCCGATTGTGTAATAATAATAACCTGGATGAATTCCTAAAACTTTTCCGGAATCTATGTCAATGATTTCGCCTTCAGCCTCACCCAGATGATGTTTAATAAATTCTTTGAATTTTATTTGTCCGAGAAAACAAATTCCCTGGCTGTCTCTTCTGGCCATAGTTGGAAGATCAAATTTTTCTGCAAACTTCCTGATTTCTGTTTTTTTGTATTTACCAATTGGAAACAAAGCACGTGCAATCTGTTCCTGGGTCAGATAAGCAAGAAAATATGTTTGATCTTTAACCAGATCGGGTGAAGTTTTGAGTAAATATTTTCCATTGCTTTGTTCAATATTCGCGTAATGCCCGCTTGCTACCTTTTCGAATGAAGAATCAATCTTATCATAAAACTGTCCGAACTTAATCAGGCTATTGCAAAAGATATCCGGATTGGGTGTTCTTCCTTCTTTTATCTCTTCAATTGTATATGAGACAACATTATCCCAATACTCCGTTTGTAATGGAATAATCTCAAGAGGGACACCGGTTTGTTTACAAACTCCTCTTGCATACTTTAAATCCTTTTCCCAGGGGCACTCACCAAGAAATGAAAACTCATCCTGCAGCCAGATTTTCAGATAGAAAGCTGTTAAATCGTGGCCCTGATCTTTAAGTAATCTTAGGGTAACAGAACTATCGACACCACCGGAAAGTAATACTGCAATTTTCATAGGCACAAAAAATATTGTCGTAAAGATAATTAAATATGAGAGGAGAATTAACTAAATGTCAACCTAAAGATAAGTGGATTATTTTTTCGCAGGAGCTTTTCCTCTTCGTTTTTCTGTTATATGCTCTATTACCTGGTTATATAAATCTTTTGACACTTTACTTAGGATTAAAGAGATCAGCTTACTCGAGTTATTTATCTTTTGGGAAAAACCAATTCGTAGTTTGTTTCGCCCGTCATTTACTTTTAATATGCCGGACGGTTTACCATCAAATATTCCGCCTCCCAGCGATTCGATATCTTCATATCTGATCGTAATAACTTTATTAGAAAAAATAAAATTAGAACAAATCATTTTTTCTTCATCAGCTTCAATCTTAAACGGTAAAATTTTATAATAAACAAAATAGCTTTTATTTATAATGTAAATGATAATGAGTGCTATCGCCAACGGAAGAAGAAGCCACAAATTTTGATCTAGATAAAATACAATTGGTATTATTTGTAATGAAAGTAAAACTGTGACAATAACATTTCCCAATGTGAAAATTATACGATAAAAGAATGAATATGTGAAAATTTGCATGCTTTTGTTTTATATATGTAATTGTCCGGATTAGTAAAACTATTTAGCAGTTAAAAAGCCGCCTTAGAGGTAGGCGGCTTTCTAAAATTAATTTTTTAATAAATACATTTATTCTTTTTCAATCTCAGCACCGATTCCTTTAACCTGGTAAAGAGTAACAGGACCATCCACAGAGGTAGGATCAAATTCGTTTCCTGTTTCTTCTGCCTCATGACTAAAATACTCAATTGCCTCTTCTTCTGTCAATTCAATCTTATATACTTTCCCTTCAACGGTTGCCATTTTACCTTTGGCTTCTTTAGGGAAAACAATCTCTCCCTCTTTAACTTTGACTCTGATTTTACCCACTTCCTCGTCAGATTTAAGTTCTATCCAGCAGCCCATCATTGGGCAAACATCCAGAACTTCTCCTTCTACTAAAACAGTTTTGTCAAGAAAACTTTCAGGACTGTTAAGGATATCTGAAATATTTGTCTTTTCATCAAGTGTTATTTCTTTTCCATATTTATCTTTTGCATCGCCGAAAGCAAAACATATATTTACCATAACTAAAGAGATAAGAAGTATTTTAATAATTCCTTTCATAATGCTCCCGCTATTTGTTAATTAAATTTAATAGAAACCGGTTTCTGCATTTCTATTTTCATTCCCGGTATATCTTTTACGAGTTCTTTCATTTCCTTAATATTTTTGGGGGGATTTTCCTTAAGCATATTTAGTTTTTTCTTATTCTTAATTAGCTTACCAAAATCTATATCAAGTAGTGTCACTTCGGAACCATCAACGTAAGAGGCATTGGTATTAACGATTTTACCCTGCGGTTCCAAAGAAATTTTCACTCTCATTCCATCCATCATTTTTAAGATGTTGTCATTTAATTGATTATCACCGTTGCTGTCATTTTCATTAGATTCATCTTCGCCCTCATCGAAATCATCTTTTTCAGGTCTGTTGATTATAAGTTCAGCGACATTGCCCGGTTTAAATTTGAAAGTATAGTAATCATCTTCTGCTCCACTGTCTCCATCATCCATATCAACTTTCGAATTTGGATTGGCATCCATCGTCAGAGTATTTATATCTTTAAATGAATATACTGCCTGGTATCCTTCCCAACCATTTTGTTTAATTTCTTTCCCGGATATATATTTTACATCCTTGCCGTAATTCGATACCTTATTTTTCAGATCATCTTCCTTGAATAAACTGAACTGTTCTTTTTCACCAGAAGAATCCGGCATTGAATTCATAAATTGATTCATCATTTGTATTACCAGTTCGCTCATCAAAACTTTTTCTTCAATTGTGCCGCTTCCGTCTTTATTGAGCTTAACCTTCGTATCTACGCGGATACAACCTGAAAAAAGGGCCGTAGATAATATCAGGATGAAAATAATCTTAAAAAATCTCATATCTTACTCCTCTTAGTGAATAATAATACAACTTTTTCAATGCAATTTACAATTTTATATGAATACATTTCCTAAGAATTCAATAAATTCAAACTAATTTACTTTTAAGACAAATAATTACATCGGAAAAATTGAAAGTAATGATCTTCCGTACTATATTTGCCGGAGAAATTAAGAGAGAGAATTTAGAATTACAGAAGTCAAAGACATAATATTTTTTAGTAAGAGAGCTGATTAGCCGCTCAAGAGAGTGGCTATTTTTTTATTTAAACTTTTATGAAGAGAGAAAAAACAGAAGCAAAACTGGTTCTTGAAAACGGTTCCGAATTTACAGGGAAGAGTTTTGGATTTGAGGGTAACGTAAATGGTGAAGTTGTATTTAATACAGGGATGGTCGGTTACCCCGAAACTCTGACTGATCCTTCTTACCGCGGACAAATTTTAGTTTGTACGTTCCCTCTTATTGGTAATTACGGAATCCCCTCTGGAGATAGGGAATTTAATCTGCTGAAAAATTTTGAATCGGAATCGATCCATGTTCGTGCAATGATAGTTTCCGATTACTCTGAAGACTATTCTCATTGGTCTGCAAAAAAATCTCTAAGCGATTGGCTGGTTGAAGAAAAAATCCCCGGTATTACTGGTATAGATACAAGAATGCTGACGCGAAAACTTCGTGAAAAAGGAACAATGCTTGGCAAAATTATAATAGATTCTAAGCAAGAAATAGATTTTGAAGATCCGAACAAGCTGGATCTTGTTGGTGAAGTTTGTGTAAAAGAACCCGTGGAATATCCTGCCGGAGATAAAAAAATAATCCTTCTCGATTGTGGAACGAAAAACAATATTATTCGGGCATTTGTAAAAAGAGGTATAACAGTAATAAGAGTTCCTTATGATTTTGATTTTCTGAATACGAAAGCAGACGGTGTTCTGATTTCAAATGGTCCCGGAGATCCCAAGATTAATTCGGTTACTATTGAAAACACTAAAAGATATATTGCTAAAAATGAACCACTTCTTGGTATTTGTTTGGGCTCACAGATTCTTGCATTAGCTGCAGGTGCAGACACTTATAAACTTAAGTACGGGCACCGTGGTCTTAATCAGCCGTGTAATGAATTGGGTACAAAGCGAAGTTATATTACTTCACAAAATCATGGTTATGCAGTAAACGCAAGTACGCTACCGCAGGATTGGAGAGAGTGGTTTGTAAATGATAATGATGGAACGAATGAAGGATTACTTCATATTTCGAAACCATTTTTTGCTGCCCAATTTCACCCGGAAGCATCACCGGGACCGGACGACAGCGAGTTTATATTCGATATGTTTATTAGAGCAATAGGATGAACAGAAGAAAAAAGCCAAATAAAACTTTAATAGTTGGCTCCGGTGCATTGCAAATCGGCCAGGCAGGAGAATTCGATTATTCGGGAAGTCAGGCAATAAAAGCACTAAAAGAAGATGGAATAACGAGTGTACTAGTAAATCCTAACATTGCAACAATTCAAACATCAGATAATTTTGCTGATAAAGTTTATTTTGTCCCCATTACAGCAGATGCGGTTGAAAAGGTTATTGAAAAAGAAAAACCTGATTGTATTCTTCTTCAGTTCGGTGGACAAACCGCTTTAAACGTTGGTGTAGAACTTTTCGAGAAAGGAATATTAAAAGAGCACGGTGTTGAAGTTCTGGGTACTTCGGTCCGAGCAATTCAGTCTACCGAGGACAGGCTGCTATTTACAAACAAGTGCAATGAGATTGGTTTAAAAGTCGCATCGAGTAAAACAGCTCAGAATACCGATGAAGCAATAGCTGTTGCAAAAGAGATAGGGTACCCTGTTATGGTGCGAATTGCATATGCTCTTGGTGGTTTAGGTTCAGGAATAGTAAACAACGAAGTTGAACTTGTAGAAAAAGCGACAAAAGCTTTCAAATTTACGAATCAGATTTTGATCGAAGAATCTCTTCGTGGATGGAAAGAAGTTGAATACGAAATTGTTAGGGATAAGTTTGATAACTGTATTACAATTTGCTCAATGGAGAATATTGATCCGATGGGCATACACACCGGAGACAGCGTTGTTATTGCACCGGTTCAAACTCTTACTGCCCAGGAAAATTTTAAGCTAAGATCGATCGGAATAAAGTTAATAAGACACATCGGCGTTATCGGTGAATGCAATATTCAATATGCTCTCGACCCTAACTCAGACGATTACAGAATAATAGAAGTAAATGCACGTTTAAGCAGAAGTTCAGCCTTAGCTTCAAAAGCAACCGGCTATCCCTTAGCGTTCATCGCAACAAAGCTTGCACTCGGTTATGCACTCAATGAAATTGAAAATAACATCACACAACAAACTTCTGCCTGTTTCGAACCAGCATTGGATTACGTCGCTCTTAAGTTTCCCCGATGGGATCTTCAAAAGTTTCAACAGGTAAGTACCCAGCTTGGTTCTGAGATGAAATCGGTTGGCGAGGTGATGTCGCTTGGAAGAAGCTTCGAAGAAGTTCTCCAGAAAGCGATAAGAATGCTTGATGTTGGATTAAACGGATTTGTCGGTAATGATTTGCAGTTCGATGATCTTGATAAAGAGCTTTCTGAACCGACTGATAAAAGAATTCTGGCAATTGCTATCGCACTTCAAAACGGTTATTCTATTGATAGAATTTACAAGCTTACAAAAATCACGAAATGGTTTTTGTATAAGATGAAAAACATCATTGATACCAAGCTGAAAATAAAAGGAAAACCACTTAAGCAGATCGATAAAAAATTAATGCTTGAAGCAAAACAAAATGGTTTTTCGGATAAACAGATAGGAATCTTGGCAAATACAGATCAGCAAACAGTTCGTGAATACAGAAAAGATTTAGATGTTGTTCCTGTGGTTAAACAGATCGATACACTTGCAGCTGAGTATCCGGCACAAACAAATTATCTATACTTAACGTATCACGGGCAGGAAAACGATATACAACTTGCTCAGGAAGACCAGATTGTTGTTCTTGGAAGCGGACCTTACAGGATAGGTTCTTCGGTTGAATTTGACTGGTGCTGCGTAACGGCCGTTAGCACTATTAATAAAAGCGGTCATAAATCTATTATGATCAATTGCAATCCCGAAACTGTTAGCACCGATTACGATATTTGTAACAAGCTTTATTTTGAACAGCTAACACTTGAAAGAGTGCTAGACATCTGCGATATGGAAAAGCCGAAAGGGGTTATTATTTCAATGGGCGGGCAGGTTCCGAATAACCTTGCAGTTAAGCTCTATAATGCTGGAATAAGAATTCTCGGCACTTCGCCAAATCAAATCGATAATGCGGAAAGCAGGCACAAGTTTTCAAATATTCTGGATAAGCTTGATATCGATCAGCCAGAATGGACAGAAGTTACTACATTACAGGCAGCAAGAGAATTTGCGGAGAGAGTAAACTATCCTGTTCTCATAAGGCCAAGTTATGTTTTAAGCGGTGCAGCAATGAGCATAGTTCTTACAGATGATGAACTTGAAACATATTTAAAGAAAGCAACCGAACTAGATACAGAACATCCGGTGGTAATAAGCAAGTTCATAACCGATGCAAGGGAGATAGAAGTTGATGCGGTTGCAGATGATGGGACGCTTTATTGTTATGCAATTGCCGAACACGTAGAAAATGCTGGCGTTCATTCCGGCGATGCAACAATTGTTCTTCCACCTCAAAGAACATATCTCGAAACGATGCGTAGAGTTAAGCTGATAACAAAAGAGATTGCTCGCGAGCTTGAGATTTGCGGACCTTTCAATATTCAATTCATTGCGAAGGATAACGATGTAAAAGTTATCGAGTGTAACTTAAGAGCTTCGAGAAGTTTTCCGTTTGTATCGAAAACCTTGAAAATTAATTTCATCGATCTTGCGACAAGAATAATGCTCGGCGAAAAACTTCCAAAACTCGATAAATCTTCCTTCGATCTTGACTATGTTGGTGTGAAAGCATCGCAGTTTTCATTTACCCGCTTAAAAGGTTCGGATCCTGTTACTGGTGTTGAAATGTCATCTACTGGCGAAGTAGCTTGTCTCGGTGATGATTTTAATGAAGCATTCTTAAAAAGTATGTTATCAGCAGGAAAGAAAATCCCTGAGAAGGGTGTTCTTCTGTCAACGGGAACTCCTTTAAATAAAGCCGAACTTCTTGAAGACATTCAGAGACTCAAAAAAATGGGATTGAAGTTTTTCGGCACTAAAGGTACAGCGGATTATTACAACCAAAACGGAATTGAAGTGGAAGTTTTATACAGACCTTTCGATGAGAAAAAACCCGATGTGCTAACTGTCCTTAATTCGGGTGAGATAGATATGGTAATTAACATTCCCAAAACCACGGAGAAAGTAGAGCTCGACAGCGATTACATTGTCCGAAGAAAAGCTGTTGATCTTAATATCCCTCTCTTTACTAATGTGCAGGCAACAAAACGGTTTATAAAATCACTTGCACAGTACAAGTCAGAAAATCTTAAAATTAAAAGCTGGGATGAGTACCAGTAATTAATTCTCAATCAGCAATCTTCAAATAGTAAGAATCTTATATTATGTTGAATATACAAGATACAAACTACTTCTCGTGGTTAGCATAAATAAGAAGTGCATTTATAGCATAAACCTAACAAGCTTCAACAATTACATCTTGTTCCATTTCATATACTTAGATTCACAAATTTTTTTGTCATCAAGTTCAAAGAAATCCAGCGCTAAGTGTGCGCAAATTGTTGAACCGGCTGATATGAAAACCGGTTTTCATTTTGAATGGGTAAAAAACAAACAACAATTCCCGATATTGATTCTTAACGGAATTATTTTTAACTAATTATAAACAATTAAAAACTTATTTTCCGAAACAGTGAAATCCTTTTTGTCGTTGTTATTGTGGCCTCTCTTTTTTTCATTAAGCGCGTTAAATGCACAGGAAAAAGATTTTAGTATAAACGGTTTTATTAAGGATGCAATTACAGGGGAAGAACTTGTAGGAACAAATATATTACTTTACAAAGATTCTGTAAGCACACAAAATCCACCGTTAACAGGTACTGCATCAAACAGGTTTGGTTACTATGTTATCCCTTCTCTTTCAACCGGAAAATATTTTCTAATTATCAGACATCTTGGTTATAAAGTCTTCCTGACTGAAGTTGAAGTTACCGGGGAAAGAAATTCGGAAAATGCATCAGTAGAGCTTCAACCTGAAAATATAGAGTTGGGAGAAGTGATAGTAAAAGGTGAAAGAAAAGATAAAGTTAATGCAAGTACAATAGATGTTTCACCCGAGTTGCTGGCAAAGCTTCCCTCTCTAACCGGCGAAGTTGATCTATTCAAAACTTTAGAACTTTTGCCCGGCGTAAATAAATCATCTGATATTTCGAGCGGATTATATGTTCGCGGAGGTTCACCTGATCAGACCCTGACACTAGTTGATGGTGTAATAGTTTATAATTCCGCACATCTTGGTAACATTGCAAGTACTTTTAATTCGGGAGCAATAAGTGATATAAGATTAATAAAAGGCGCCTTCCCAGCAGAGTATGGTGGAAGATTATCAAGTGTCCTTGATATTAAACTTCGTTCTGGTACAAAAGAAAAGGAAAAAGGAAACATAGGACTCGGGCTGATCAATTCATTTGCTACTTTTGAGGGGCCCCTCGGTGAAAAATCAACTTATATGATTTCCGGCAGAACAATGTATTATGATGTTCTTCAAAGAAATTTTGATAATAAGAGTTCAGTCCCCCGATATAATTTCCATGACGTAAATGCAAAAATAAATTATGTATTT
>JAJDNK010000078.1 GCA_022340715.1 bacterium BMS3Abin03
TTAGGTATCCCTCCTTTATGGACTTAAGACTCCTTGTAGATGACGAGGTTGATAGGCTACAGGTGTAAGTGCAGTAATGTATTTAGCCGAGTAGTACTAATAAGTCGTGAGACTTAACCATAAATTTTTATTCACAGGTTTATTTTCTCTTATGTTTTTCAGACTCAACTCTTTCTTCTTTCATTTTATTGCTTTTATTTGAGTTTGGCGACTATAGCCGGGGTGTTACACCTCTTCCCATTCCGAACAGAGAAGTTAAGACCCTGAACGCCGATGGTACTGCATGCGCAGGTGTGTGGGAGAGTAGGTAGTCGCCTTTTTTTATTTTAAACTGTTCCTGACCACATTCTCGTCTTATTCAAAATTTATTATGGTGAGAAATCCAAGATCCCATTAATGATTAATTTACTATAATAAATTCATTGTAATCCTCTTAACTAAACTTCCTTTATTATATCAGAATTTAATATCAATTATCTTTTACAGTAAGTATCATTTAATTAGCTAGTAGTTTAAATTTGTACAATATTTTAATTGGACTATATCCCAACTGTGAATAATAATTTGTTGAAAAGCTTTAATGGCTTTTAATTGAATCCCCATATTGTAAAATCCGGATAATTAATTTCATTCAACAGGGAGGTATTTTTTGAATAATAAATTGCTAATTATTTTTGTTTTCTTAGTAATCATTTTGGTGGAATTTAAATATGCTTTTGCATATGAAATGAAGTCTGATGGAATTGTATTTAAACTTAAAAAACAAAAAGAAACTGATCCGCGGTTATTAAAGATTCAAATATGCTCTGACGAGATAATCCATGTTATTGCATCCCCTGTTGACTTTTTTTTGTCGCGTGCCAGTCTTATGGTAAACAAAACCAATTGGGAGCCTGTGAACTGGTCTATAAAAGAAGAAGGTAGTATTGTAAAAATTTCAACTTCTAAAATTACTGTCGCAGTGGATTCAATATCGGGAAAAATTGAATTTTTTGATAAAGATAATAATTTGCTGGTGAATGAAAAAAACGGCGGAGAAAAAATTATTACTCCTGCAGAAGTAATGGGTGAAAAAACATATCATATTCAGCAGCTTTTCGAACCTTCAGATGGGGAAGCTTTTTATGGTCTCGGGCAGCATCAAAATGGTATAATGAATTATAAAGGACATGATGTTGACTTGTGGCAATACAATATAATTGCTGTTATTCCTTTTCTTGTTTCAAGCAAAAATTATGGAATCTTATGGGATAATAATTCCCGCACAAAATTTGGAGATATTCGCGATTATCAACCGATAAATACTCTTAAGCTTTTTGATAAAGATGAAATAGAAGGAGGACTTACGGCAGAATACTTTAAAGACCCTGAGTTTAAATCTCTCTATACCTCACGTTCGGAATCAAGAATTGAACATAAATTTATTGATGTTAATGATGACTATCCGGAAGGATTCCGGCGAAATGTAGCAGCTGTCCGTTGGAGTGGAGAGATTGAATGTAACGAACCCGGTATTCATAAATTCAGACTCTACTCTTGCAGTTATACTAAAATGTGGTTGAATGGTGAATTAGTTGTTGACTCGTGGAGACAAAATTGGTTACCATGGACGCACATTCTAAAATTAAATATGGAAGCCGGTAAACGTTATCAAATTAAAATTGAATGGATCCATACCAGTGGTTTTATCGGATTAGATTATCTCACACCGGAGAATAAAGAGATTCAAAATTATACATCTCTATATTCGGAAGTTGCTGACCAGATTGATTATTATTTTATTCATGGCAATAATCTTGATGGGGTAATTCATGGTTATAGAGAAATTACCGGGAAAGCTGCTATGATGCCGAAGTGGGCGATGGGTTTTTGGCAATGTCGTGAACGTTATAAAACTCAGGATGAAATACTTTCTGTAGTTAAAGAATTTCGACAGCGACAAATTCCAATTGATAATATAGTTCAGGATTGGTTTTACTGGAAAGAGGACCAATGGGGTAGCCATAAATTCGATAAGTCGCGTTATCCCGATCCTGATGGGATGGTTAAAGAACTTCACAACAATCTTCATACACACATTATGATTTCTGTTTGGCCGAAGTTTTATGTGGGGACAAAACATTATAATGAATTTAAAGAACATGGCTGGCTTTATATGCGTAACGTTGAAAAAGGACAAAGAGATTGGGTTGGTCCCGGTTATGTTTCAACTTTTTATGATGCTTACAGTCCCGGTGCCGGTGAACTTTATTGGGACCAGATTAATGAAAATCTTTTCTTAAAAGGATTTGATGCATGGTGGCTTGATGCAACCGAGCCGGATATATGTTCCAATCTTTCAAGGAAAGAAACAATATTACGTGAAGAACCGACAGCTTTGGGATCAGCCTCCAGGTATTTGAACACTTATTCTTTAATGAATTCAAAAGCTGTTTATGAAGGGCAAAGAAAAACCAATCCAGACCAACGTGTATTTATTCTCACCCGTTCTGCTTTTGCAGGACAGCAGCGGTATGCAGCAGCTACATGGAGCGGTGATATTGCATCACGCTGGGAAGATTTATATAATCAGGTTTCTGCAGGTTTAAATTTTTCTTTATCCGGTCTTCCATACTGGACAACCGACATCGGTGGTTTTGCAGTTGAACAGCGTTATGAACATCCTGATAGCGCAAACCTTGCCGAATGGAGAGAGTTAATGACACGTTGGTTCCAGTTTGGTACTTTCTGTCCGCTGTTCCGTGTGCACGGACAATTTCCTTATCGTGAAATGTTTAATGTTGCACCAGAAAATCATCCTGCTTATCGAGCTATGCTTGCATACGATAAATTGCGCTATCGTTTAATGCCGTACATTTACTCTTTAACCGGCATGGTTACTCAAAACGATTATACAATTATGCGTGCATTAGTTATGGATTTCGGAAATGATAAGAACGTATTCAGTATTGGTAATCAGTTTATGTTTGGTCCTGCTTTATTAATTAATCCTGTAACAGAATATGAGGTTAGATCGCGCAATGTTTATTTACCAGAAGGTACCGGTTGGTATGATTTGAAATCCGGGAAATATTTTAATGGGGGACAAACAATTAATGCAGATGCACCTTATACGGATATTCCAATTTTTGTAAAAGCAGGCTCTATTATTCCTTGTGGTCCCGATATTCAATACACTACGGAAAAACCTGCTGACCCGATAAAACTATTTGTTTATACGGGCAGCGATGGATCATTTAATATTTATGAAGATAAAGATATCAATTATAATTATGAGAAAGGGGAATTTTCGATCATCCCGATTCGCTATTCTGAATCAGATCACAATCTTACGATTGGAAAAAGGGAAAGGGAATTTCCCGGGATGCTGCAATCAAGAACTTTTGAAATTATTAAGATTAGTAAAGAAAAACCTTCCGGTTTGGATTTTACATCTAGCCCCGATAAGATCATTAAATATGATGGGGCACAGCAGGTAATCAAATTATAACCAGGAGAGCCTTGCCGAAGCAGGGATAGATTATCTTAATTTTTAAAGGGGAAAGGAACATTGAATAAATCTGTAATTAGTAAAATCATTAGTCCATTGCCGTTTTATTTTTATATTACAGCACTAATTGGGTGTTCACCTAATAACTCTCAAGTTAGAAGCACGGAAAATTTTCGGAATGATTGGAAATTTTATTTAGGAGATGTTGAGAATGGATAGGAATTTGAATTTGATGTGAGGAAAGGATTTTTCTTAAATGGTAAACATTTAAAAATATATGGAGTATGTAATCATCATGATCTTGGTTGTCTTTGTGCCGTAATAAATGAACGTGCTTTAGAACATCAACTTGAAATTCTTAAAGATATGGGATGTAACGGAATTAAAACTTCCCATAATCCTTCTGCACCTGAACTTTTAGATCTATGCGACAAGATGGGATTTTATAGTAATGGATGAAGCTTTTGATATGTGGGAAAAAGGAAAGACGGAAAATGATTATTCACTTTATTGGGATGCGTGGTATAAACGTGATCTTGAAGATATGGTTTTACGGGATCGAAACCATCCCAGTGTATTTATATGGAGTATTGGAAATGAGGTTGTAGAACAGTGAGATCAAAAGGACAGCAGCGGTTCTGTTATTGCAAAAAAAATTGGTGGGAATTAATAAAAAGCTTGACATGACCAGTTACATCAAACTGTAACGATACTGATCCTTTGAATCCTGTATTAAAATCCGGCGCTCTTGATTTAATAGGATTTAGTTATCATGGTGAAGATTATGCAACATTTCCTGAGAAATTTTTGGTGAAAAACTGTTTGGATCTGAAACAACTTCTGCATTGGAAACACGCGGACATTATGATATGCCTTCAGATAGTATTCGCAGATGGCGTATTAGATAAGATCTACTTTTTAATGAGAGAATTTCAGATAACACTTGTTCTGTTTAAAATAATTGCAGTGCACCCTGGGGCGCAGCACATGAAGAAGCGTTGAACCAGGTAAACAAATATGATTTTAAGTCCGGTATGTATATCTTGATTATCCCGGTGAACCAATACCTTATGGATGGCCATCTGGAAGTTCTTATTTTGGAAATATAGACCTTACCGGTTTTCCAAAAGATGCTTATTACCTTTACCAAAGCGAATCGACTAATAAACCTGTTTTGCATGTTTTCCCGCATTGAACTGGAAGGATGGCGATACTGTAGATGTTTGAGCATATAATAACCGTGAAGAAGTTGAATTGTTTTTGAATGGCAAATCTCTTGGGGTAAAAAGAAAAACTGGTGATGAATTACACCTAATGTGCAAAGTTCCTTTTATGCCGGGTATGTTAAAAGCCGTAGGTACAATAGAAAATGATACTTTAATAACTGAAATTAGAACAGCAGGAGCTCCGGAAAAGAATATTCTCGATGCTGATAGAAATCAAATTTCTGCAGATGGAAGTGATCTTTCTTTTATTACGGTTTAGGTAGTTGATAAAAATGATGTAACGGTACCTTAAGATGATAATTTAATTAACTTCAAAGTATCAGGTGAAGAAAGAATTGTAAGAGTTGACAACGGATCCGAAACAAGTCATGAATCTTTTAAATCGAATTTCAGAAAAGCCTTTAACGGTATGTGCCTGGCAGTCATTCAATCAGAAGAAAAAGCGGGAAAATTACTCTTGAAGCGAGTTCGGATGAATTGAAAGGAGCATTCGTAAAGATTAAAACTGAATAAAATCTCTGTGCAATAAATTAAGATTCTCTGTAATTGGAATACTTTGTTAAAAATAGTAGTGCAATTATTTGTTGGCTAAATATAAAACTTTAAAACATTAATTATTTATAAACAGATCCATCTAGTTTTTAGATAATCCGTTAGTCTTTTACTATTTGATTCTTATACCTCAATTTACAACTGTAAGCTTGTTCTTGTTGTTTATCGTCGAAATAATACAGAATTGTATAATTAAGTTTAGCAATTAGATAAAACGAACAGATTTGTTTGCCCCACATCAACTATTAGCTATTGACAAATAACTTATAGTCATATAAATTAAATGAATATTAGTAAAATTAATTCAAAGGTAGATTTATGAATTTTTACTTGATTATTCTTTTCCTTCATATTCTGGGAACAGCTGGTATTTTTCTTGGTTTAGGAATAGAAGGTATTACGTTAAAATTTCTCAATCGTGCTTCTACAACCGAGCAGCTTTTAAACTGGCGACCATCTATAAAATTTCTAAGAATTACTTTTTCTATTTCAACAGTTTTATTACTTCTGCCGGGTATTTATATGGTTATCGAAGTTTGGAACTGGACAGGTTGGGTTATCATGGGTTTAATTATTTTGGTTGTGCTTTCTGGGACAGGAAGTATGACGGGCAAAAAGATCGGCGAAGTAATGAAATCACTAAGTAATTCTGATGTTTCTCTATTGGCAGAAGCAAAAGAAAAGCTTTCTGCACCTTATCTGATTAAAGTTTTTAAAATAAAAATTTTTATTGTGGCAGGAACCATTTTTATTATGACATTAAAAACCGATTGGATTGCTAGCATAGCCGTAATAGTAGTATCATCCCTTATTGGATTATTGATTACCGGAGTATCAAGTAAAAAACAGGTTGTTACCTGATTATCCTTCATTGACAATGAAGGAAGTTAAAAATAATATCGGTATTTAATTTATTCCCGGTCATTCTGATCGGGTCTTATATTTCATAGCGATTGTAAAAACTTTATCAATGTATCTCTTTCAGATTTACTGAGATTCTTAATTTCCCCCTCGAATTTTCACCTTTGCCAAAATGCTGGAAAATTGCCTCTTCAAGATTTCTTGTTTTGCTTACGCGCATAAATAGGGTGTATTTTTTTAGAATTTCAACAAGACCAATTTCCAAAGTTTGAGAATTTTTCCATTCGTGGCTAGTTATATTAAAGTTCGCTTTGTTATCTGTAAACACCTCGAGCCGCCTAAAGAAAAGAAATTGTATAGGGAAGGATTTTTTGTTTATATACTTTCGTTTATTTTATGGGAAATTGTTAAAAAAAATTAGGAAATAAAATGGTTTATAGTTATTTGGTTCTCATACACGTTATTGCCGTAATTATTTTCCTGGGGAATATTACAATAGCTCCTTTCTGGAAAGTACATGCTGATAAATCCAAAGACAGGTTAAAGATTGCCGATACCTTTAACGGAATAATCAGAGCCGATCGTTATTTCACAATGCCGGGAGTTGCTATACTATTAATCTTTGGATTAGGTGCTGCATTACACGGAGGATATAACTTGCTTGAAACAGGTTGGATATTCTGGGCAATAATATTGTATGTTATATCCGGTGCAGTTATTATGGCTAAGGTTGTACCGATCCAAAAGAAAATATATAAGCTGGCGAGTTCGGAAAGTGATTTCACCTGGGAAAAATATCAATCGTTATCAAAGCAATGGAATGTTTGGGGATCTGTTGCAACTCTTGCACCATGGCTTGCTGTTATTTTAATGGTAGTTAAACCGGTAATCTGATATACCGAAAAATAATTTTAGCAACGTTACACTTTAGAAAATGAATCCATCACAAAATAAGATTGTAGATATTAAATGTTACCACTGTGGTGATGTATGCAAAGACGAATCTATTCGAATAGACGATAAAATCTTTTGCTGTAATGGATGCAAAACAGTTTATGAAATTCTTAATCAGAACAAGCTTTGTAATTATTATGATATAAATTCAAATCCAGGTGTTTCTCCAAAACTAATCACATCTAATAAATTTGATTACCTCGATGATGAAAGTACAATTAAAAGTTTGATCGATTTTAGTGAGGGAAATCTAACTAAAGTTACTTTCGATATCCCACAAATGCACTGCAGTTCATGCATCTGGCTTCTCGAAAATCTTTACAAGCTCGACAGTGGTGTTAACAGTTCGCAGGTTGATTTCTTAAAGAAAAAACTCACAGTTTCATTTACTAATAAAAAGATGAGTTTGAAAAGACTCGTTCAACTGCTTACATCAATTGGTTATGAACCGCAGATTTTATTGGATAATGAAACAACAGAAATTCATAACGACAGGAAAAAGAAGTTATACTACAAAATTGGAATTGCAGGTTTTTGTTTTCTAAATATCATGCTCTTCAGTTTCCCGGAATATTTCGGTATCGATCTTTCGGATGCATTATTAAAAACCTTTTTCATCTACTTGAATCTGTTTCTTTCATTGCCCGTTTTATTTTATTCGGCGTGGGAATATTTTGGTTCTGCATTCAAAGGATTAAGCAAAAAAATAATCAACATCGATTTTCCGATCTCACTTGGAATACTTGTTCTCTTTATACGGAGCGCATACGAAGTCATATCCGCAACAGGTGCGGGTTATTTCGATTCGCTGACTGGTTTGGTTTTCTTTTTATTGATAGGAAAACTCTTCCAGGAAAAAACCTATGATGCTTTAAATTTTGAACGAAGCTATAAATCGTTTTTCCCTTTATCGATAACGATTAAAAAAGATGGTGAAGAAAAGTCGATCCCGGTTTCTAAGCTTCAAATTGGAAACAGAATAATTGTAAGACAAAATGAAATCATTCCAACCGATTCAATTTTATTTAACGGAAATGGAAGAATAGATTACAGCTTTGTTACGGGCGAGTCTGTCCCTGTTGATAAAGTTTCCGGTGAAATGATATATGCAGGCGGAAGACAGGTCGGCGGTGCAATAGAGCTTGAAGTTATTAAGGAAGTTTCGCAAAGTTATCTTACCCAACTCTGGAATAATGATATCTTCAACAAAAAATCTGAGAGCAGCTTTACTCATTTTTCAAACGTTGTAAGTAAATATTTTACTTTGTTCATTCTGCTAATTGCAACTGGTGCTGGAATTTTCTGGCTGCCGCAAAATTTGGGAACAGCGGTTAATGTTTTTACTGCTGTTTTGATTGTTGCTTGTCCCTGTGCGCTTGCTTTGTCTGTTCCCTTTACACTCGGTAACACGATGAGAATTTTCGGAAGGAATAAATTTTATCTAAAAAATATTTCCGTCATTGAGGAAATGGGACGGACAGATACAATCGTATTCGACAAAACCGGAACACTTACAAAACCCGGTAAATCTGAAATCATTTTTAGTGGGAAAGTTCTTTCCGAATTCGAACAAAAAATTGTGAAATCGCTTGTGAGAAATTCAATCCATCCCTTAAGCAAAAAAATATTTTCAGTTCTTGAAGGCTATGAATTTTATCCTGTTACGGGTTTTAAAGATATTCCCGGCTCAGGTCTGGAAGGGATTGTGTTCGGTCATTCAATAAAATTAGGATCTGCAGAGTTTACAAAAAGTGAACAAACAAGTTACGACAGTAAATTTATCAATGATCAAAACTCCTTCTCAACAAAAGTTTATCTTAAGATCGATGAAATTCAATTTGGTTATTTTGAATTATCAAATTCTTACCGCGAAGGAATTGATAAAGCCATTCAAACTCTTGATGAATATTATGATCTCTCTTTGTTATCAGGAGATAACGAAGGTGAAAGAATTAATCTCATCAAATACTTTAAAAACGATTCGCAGTTATTTTTTAATCAATCGCCAAAAGATAAGCTGGATTTTATCGCCGGTTTGCAGAACAAGGACAAAAAAGTTTTGATGATCGGTGATGGACTAAACGATGCTGGTGCATTAAAACAAAGCGATGTTGGGATTGCTGTGACTGAAGATATAGGCCATTTTTCTCCCGCAAGCGATGCAATTTTAAACGCTGATGAGTTAAATCTTCTTCCAAAATTTATTAAGTTTTCAAAGACAAGTATTTATCTAATTTTCATTAGCTTTGCCATATCATTCGTGTACAATTTGATTGGATTAGGGTTTGCAGTTCAGGGAATGCTTTCCCCGCTTTTTGCCGCGATTCTTATGCCCCTCAGTTCAATCTCGGTAGTTGTTTTTGCCTCGGTGTCAACAAATTTTTTAGCTAAAAGAAAGGGTTTGCTATCTCAGTCATCGTGATATTAATTGCTGCGAGCCTGTTGGTTGCTGTTTCATTTCTGATCGCCTTTTTGTGGGCAGTCAAAAACGGACAGTACAAAGATACTTACACACCTTCTGTCAGAATTTTATTTGACGACGACAAGAGTTCTTCGGACAAAGAAAAATAAATTTTAATTTATATCAGGAGACATTAATTAATGGAATTGGAAAAATTCAGTTACGATAATGAGATCGTAAGGAAATTCGGTTTGGCAACCGTTGTATGGGGTTTGGTCGGAATGCTGGTTGGCATTTTCATAGCTACGCAGTTGTTCGTTCCTTCCCTGAGTTTTAATCTTCCGTTTTTAACTTTCGGCAGAATTCGTCCTTTGCACACAAACGCTGTGATCTTTGCTTTTGTAGGTAATGCAATTTTTATGGGAGTTTATTATTCGCTGCCAAGGTTGTGCAAAGCTTCGATGTTCAGCAAAGCACTAAGTAATTTTCATTTCTGGGGATGGCAATTAATCATAGTTGCTGCTGCTATAAGTCTGCCAATGGGATTTACAACAAGTAAGGAATATGCCGAACTCGAATGGCCAATCGATATAGCAATTGCCGTAGTCTGGATTGCTTTTGGAATAAACATGTTCGGTACGATTATCAAACGCCGTGAAAAACACATGTACGTTGCTATCTGGTTTTACATCGCTACGTGGGTTACTGTAACGGTTTTGCATGTTGTAAACTCGATCGAGCTTCCTGTTTCATTTCTTAAAAGTTATCCTGTTTACGCAGGTGTTCAGGACGCACTTGTTCAATGGTGGTACGGGCACAATGCGGTTGCCTTTTTTCTTACAACCCCATACTTGGGTTTGATGTATTACTTTCTTCCTAAAGCTGCTAACAGACCGATTTATTCTTACAGGTTATCTATCATTCATTTTTGGGCATTGATTTTTATTTACATCTGGGCGGGACCTCATCATCTTTTATATTCCGCT
The DNA here is from genome assembly GCA_022340715.1 of bacterium BMS3Abin03. Taxonomy (GTDB): domain Bacteria; phylum Bacteroidota; class Ignavibacteria; order Ignavibacteriales; family Ignavibacteriaceae; genus BMS3ABIN03. The sequence continues at coordinate 10,471 of JAJDNK010000078.1, forward strand.
CTGCCTTATTGGGCTCAATCATTAGGGACTGTTTTTTCAATTATGTTGATAGCACCTTCGTGGGGTGGTATGATAAACGGATTGTTAACGTTACGCGGTGCATGGGATAGGGTAAGGGAAGATCCCATTTTAAAATTTATGGTTGTTGCAGTTACTGCTTACGGTATGGCAACGTTTGAGGGACCAATGCTTTCGCTAAAAAACGTAAATGCAATTGCTCACTTTACCGATTGGATTATTGCACACGTTCATATTGGTGCGTTAGGATGGAATGGATTTTTAACATTTGGAATTCTTTACTGGCTTATTCCAAGATTATGGAAAACGAATTTATACTCACGTAAGCTGGCTAATTTTCATTTCTGGATCGGTACTCTTGGAATTGTTTTTTATGCTTCATCGATGTACTGGTCGGGAATAACACAATCGCTGATGTGGAAACAATTTACTCCACAAGGTCTTTTGCAGTATCCTAATTTTCTTGAAACAGTTCTACAGATCATTCCGATGTACATCATCCGTATGATTGGCGGAAGTTTGTACTTAACCGGTGTAGTAGTTATGGTTTATAATCTTTTTAAGACTGCAAAACGGGGTTCGTTCCAGAAAGAAGAAGATGCTGAAGCACCACCGATGGAATTGAAAAGAGAGCCTTTTAAGAAAGGTTCCCGTCATCGCTGGCTGGAAGGTAAGCCGCTTCAATTTATCGTAGCTTCACTGGTTGTTGTTTTAATCGGCGGTATAGTTGAAATGGTTCCAACGTTTTTAATCAAATCCAACATTCCAACGATTGCATCGGTAAAACCTTATACGCCGTTGGAACTTCAAGGAAGAGATATTTATATAAGAGAAGCTTGTAATAGTTGCCATTCTCAGCTCATAAGACCATTCAGATCGGAAACAGAGAGATACGGTGAGTATTCCAAAGCAGGCGAATTTGTTTACGATCATCCTTTTTTGTGGGGATCAAAAAGAACCGGACCAGATCTGCAGCGTGAAGGAGGAAAGTATCCGAATGTCTGGCACTACCTGCATATGGAAAATCCTCAAAGTATGTCCCCCGGTTCCATTATGCCGAGATTCCCTTGGCTTTTAACGAACGACCTTGATACATCCTACACCCGAAAGAAGATAAGTGTAATGAGAACTTTAGGTGTGCCGTATCCTGACGGTTATGAAAATGTTGCTAATGATGATTTAACAAAACAATCTGAAAACATTGCTCTCGATCTTCAGAAGAATGGTGCTCCGGCTGAACCGAACAAAGAAATAATTGCACTTATTGCTTACTTGCAAAGGCTTGGTACAGATATCAAGGGTGATAGTTCATCATCAGTCAAATAGGGAGAAGAAAAATGTTTAATAACTATTTACAAGCTATCGAAGGGATTGAAATTTATCCGGTAATAGGATTGATTATTTTTTTAATTGTTTTTATTTCAGTTGTGGTTTGGGTAATAAAGATCGACAAAAATTATATTCGTGAAGCTGAAAGAATTCCTCTCGATAATGATAATGAAGCAGACGAAACCATAAGTTTAAAAAATTTAACAGGTGGTTCAAATGAAACTAAAGTTTAATAGTACAAAAATTTCATTTCTTGTTCTTTTTGTATTATCATTTTTCTCACAGGTATTTGCCCAAAGCGAAACTGGTTTTCCACCAAACTATTACGATATTATTGCATTGTTGCTTTTGTTTATTGTCATCTTGGTATTTACAGGCTTAATTTATTTCGAAGAGATAACAGGTAAGTCGACTTCCAAGGGAAAGCCATCGCTCTTTTCAAGGTTAAAGAAATCATTATCGAGCTCCGTTCCTGTTGAACAGGAAGAGGAAATTTTATTGGATCATGATTATGATGGTATTAAAGAGTTAGATAACAGGATTCCACCCTGGTATAACTACCTGTTTTATGTAACAATAGTTTTCGGAATTGTTTATATGCTGTATTATCATGTTTTTTCTTCGGATAAATCAATGTATGATGAGTATAAAGAGGAAATGCATACCGCACAAATACAAAAAGAGGAATTGGAAAAAACAGGAACATTTATCAATGCTGAAAATGTGAAATTGTTAACATCTCCTGCGGATCTTTCATCAGGTAAATCAATCTTTGAAGCAAATTGTGTTGCTTGCCATAGAAAAGATGCCGGTGGATTAGTTGGACCAAACCTTACTGATGATTACTGGATTCACGGAGGTGGAATTAAAAATATTTTTCACACTATTTCAGAGGGAGTTCCCCAAAAAGGAATGATAAGCTGGAAAACACAATTGAATCCAAAACAAATTCAGGAAGTCGCAAGTTATGTTATAAGTTTGCACGGGACTAATCCTGAAAATCCAAAACCCCCACAAGGGACTATATGGAAAGAGGATGAGAAGAATAACGAATGAGGATTAATGAAGGTATGTTTTTTAAAATCATGTTTAGAAATTTTATTTATGTAAGTCGAGGAATTTTATATTGGTATGAGTGAAGATAAACTAGATAAGCTGAATCCGGATGATGAGAATAAGACTTACAGAAATGAATTAGCTACAGTTACCAAAGAGGGGAAAAGGAAATGGATATTTCCGAAAAAACCACATGGTAGATTTTACAATGCACGGAATATTGTAACTATAATCCTGCTTTTTGTTCTCTTTGTGACACCATTCATCAAGCTTAATGGTTATCCATTTATACTGTTCGATTTTCCAAACAGGAATTTTATTCTATTTGGAATTCCGTTCGGTCCTCACGATTTCTTCCTGTTCGTTCTTGCAATGATAGCTACTCTCGTTTTTATAATACTCTTTACGGCAATATTCGGAAGAGTGTTTTGCGGGTGGGCTTGTCCGCAAACGATTTTTATGGAAATGGTTTTCCGCAAGATTGAATACTGGATTGAAGGCGATTACAGGGAGCAGAAAAAATTAAAAGCAGCGCCCTGGACTGGAAAAAAGATTTTCAAAAAAGGAACAAAACACGGAATATTTTTTGCGATATCTTTTATCATTGCTAATTTTTTTCTTGCTTACATCATCGGAATGGATAAGCTGATCGGCATTGTTACCGATCCTCCTTCGAAACACTTGCAGGGATTAATAGCTATTACAATTTTCTCCGGAGTTTTTTACTGGATATTTTCATATTTCCGTGAACAGGTGTGTACACTTGTTTGTCCTTATGGAAGATTGCAGGGAGTTTTATTAGACAGGGATTCGGTAGTTATCGCTTACGATCATGTAAGAGGCGAACCACGGGGAAAAATAAAAAAGAATGAAGACCAAAGTAATCTTGGTGATTGTATCGATTGCAGGATGTGTGTCGATGTTTGTCCAACGGGTATCGATATCCGCGATGGAATTCAATTGGAATGTGTTAACTGTACTGCCTGCATAGATGCCTGCGATGAAGTTATGGATAAGGTGAACCGACCTCGAAAGCTTATCAAATATGCTTCTATTAATTCTATTGAGAGGAAAACAATGTTCAGGTTTACACCTAGAGCTATCGTTTATTCGGTTCTTCTTTTTATTCTCACAGGAATTCTATCATATTTACTTGTAACAAGAACTGATTTTAGTGTAAACATTTTAAGAACACCGGGAATGTTATTCCAGGAACAGCCAGGAGACAAAGTAAGTAATCTTTATGACATAAATGTTGTTAATAAAACTTTTAAGAAAGCTGATATAAACCTGAAGCTTGATAACATTGAAGGGAAGCTGCAGGTTATCGGTAAAAAGCTTGAAGTTGATCCGCAGGGGATTATCGATGCAAAATTTCTTCTTATTGTTCCCAAAAGTAACATCCATGGAATGGTAACGCCAATAAAAATAAGTGTTTATAATAGAGATAAATTAATTAAAGAAATTTCAACATCGTTACTCGGTCCGGTTAATAAAAAGGAAATTGAAAAAGATGAAAAAGAAGGCTAACTGGGGAACCGGGATTTTCATTTCCTATTCAGTTTTTATGTTACTTACCATAATAACTGCAGTTTACTTTATGAACCAGGATGTGAGTCTCGTAACTGATGACTATTATCAGCAGGAATTAAAGTACCAGGATCAGATTGATAAAATTGAGCGAACAAATGCTTTGTCTGAAAAACCGGCTATTGATTTTGATGGGTTGGGAGTAAACATATCATTTCCCAAATTGCTTATTGAAAAAAATGTTGTCGGCAAAATTCATTTCTATCGTCCTTCTGATCCCGGACTCGATTTTGCATTACCAATTAGTTTAAATAGCGAAGGCATTCAATTAATTTCTACTAAGCAATTAGCTGCAGGTTATTGGCGTTTAAAATTGAATTGGATGATGAATGGAAAAGAATATTATAATGAAAAAGCAATTATTATCAATTAAAGATTAGAAGTTAAAAATTGTTCATAATTCTAACTTAAACTAAAGTATTGAATTGACACCTGAAATATTAACAGCATTTACCATTGGTTTTCTTGGAAGTTTTCATTGCATAGGAATGTGTGGACCGATTGCAATTGCATTACCGGTTCCTAAATCATCTAAACTTTCTTTTTTCACGGGAAGGATTTTATATAATGTTGGTAGAGTTGTTACTTACTCATGTTTGGGTTTGTTGTTTGGTCTTGTTGGTGGGAGAATTACATTGGCAGGAGCACAGCAGGTTGTTTCTATCATTTTAGGTGTCGCAATTGTTATTGCCGTTCTTCTACCTCAACAATACAAAAACATTTTCGTTCAACATAGGTTAGTACAGAAACTTGCGCAGCCGTTGAAATCAAATATCAGTATTCTTTTTAAGAAAGGAACTTTATCATCGTTATTTCTAATCGGAATCCTGAATGGTTTTCTTCCCTGTGGGTTTGTTTACATTGGTCTTGCCGGCTCGATAGCAAGCGGTAATGCAATATCCGGTGCGGCAGTTATGATGCTTTTCGGATTAGGTACTGTTCCTGCGATGTTTGCTGCTACAGTCTTTGGTAAGTTTATTAATATTGGAATAAGAGCAAAACTAAGAAAAATAATTCCAGTTTTTGCTATTCTTCTTGCTGCAGTTTTTATTATGAGAGGGATGAATTTGGGAATTCCTTTTCTTAGTCCTAAGCTTTCATCTCAAACACAAGTTATTAATAATTTTAATCATCATTAACAGATATTCAATCAATTATTTTTCCTGTCCTAAAGCAGCCGGATAATTCTTATATTTGTACAATTCTAGTATAAAGATCTGATGCGAACCTGGCTTAAAATAACACTTGGAATATTAATTTCTTTCCTACTAATTTTCATTATTGGTGGATACATTTTTTACAGGATGTTGAATAATTCTCTTCCGATGTATGAGGGAAGTCTTTCTGTTCCAGGCTTGAAAAATAACGTGGAAATTTACTTCGACAGCCTCGCTATTCCTTACATATATGCTAGCAATGATGAAGACGCCGCATTTGCACTCGGTTATCTTCATGCACAGGAAAGAATGTTCATAATGGATGTAATCAGAAGAGCAGGTGAAGGAAGATTAAGTGAAGTGTTCGGCAAGGAAACATTACCATTCGATAAAATGTTCAGAACCATTGGAATTAAACAAACGGCTGAGATGATAAAACGAAAAATGAATTCCGATGCGTTAAAAATTCTTGAGGCATATTCTGGAGGTGTGAATTATTATATCAATAAATATAAAAGCAAATATACATTTGAATTTGATCTTCTAGGTTATGAGCCGGAACAATGGACACCGGAGAACAGTCTGGTAGTTATAAGAATGATGGGATGGGAATTGAATCTAAGCTGGTGGACAGATATAACTTTCACGGAGCTTGCTCAGAAACTTGGAAAAGAAAAAGTTAAAGATATTCTCCCGGGTTATCCTGAAAATGCACCAACGATTATTCCGGATCATCTTAATAAATTTGCAGATGTTAATACTTCTTTCATTGAAACAGATAAAGCTTTCAGAAAGTTTTTTGGTTTTACCGGCACACATATCGGTTCAAACAATTGGGTTGTTAATAATTCTCTCTCGGCTTCAGGAAGCCCTATCATTGCAAACGATCCACACCTTGCATTTAGTGCGCCCGGTAAATGGTACGCTGCTGTTATCAAAAGTCCTGAATGGAGTGCCGCCGGTGTTACTTTACCCGGAGTCCCCGGTGTTGTTATTGGTAAGAATGAAAACATCTCATGGGTTCTTACTAACATTATGACCGATGATTGTGATTTCTATTTTGAAAAACTCGACTCTTCGGGCACAAAATATTTAGTGGATAGTAAGTGGCGGGAACTTAAAATGGATGAAGATACTATTTTTGTTAAAGGAGAAAAACCAGTTCCAATTACAATACGAAAAACTCATCGGGGACCAATCATATCAGATATTTATCCTTATAACTTTGTTTACAATAAATCGGGCACTAAGTATCCGACGATGAGTATGCACTGGGTGGGTAATGATTTCAGCGATGAAGCTGAAGCATTTATGGAAATTAATAAAGCATCCAACTGGAAAGAATTTAAATCTGCTGTTCAGAAATTTAACGTTCCGGGACAGAATTTTGTTTATGCTGATAAAGACGGAAATATCGGCTATCTTTTCGGCGGGGTAGTTCCTTTGCGTGGAAAGAATCCGACTAATGTAACTTCAACAACTTTTATTTTTGATGGAACAACTTCTGCGAATGATTGGACCGGATTGTTAAGTAAAAATAAATCACCTGAATTGTTTAATCCGCCCCAGAATTATATTGCCTCGGCAAACAACAAAACAGTAAAAAATTTTAACTATCATATAACAAATCTCTGGGAACCATCATCAAGAATTGAAAGGATAACAGAGCTACTTTCTTCGAAAGAAAAGCAATCAGTCCAGGATTTTAAAAAATACCAGATGGATATAGTTTCACCTTATGCAAAAAAGGTTGTTTCTTATATTCTTCAGGCATTTAAAGATATAACTGTAACAGATAAAAATTTAAAACAGTCGCTCGAATTGCTGGGAGACTGGGATTTTGAACTTAGCAAATACAGGCAAGCACCAACAATATATCTTACTACGTTTAAATTCCTTCTTGAAAATACTTATGAAGATGAAATGGGAAGTGATCTCTTCAACCAATATGTGTTTATGGCAAATATACCTTATAGGAATATTTTAGATCTTCTGCAAAATGCTAACTCGAATTGGTGGGATGATGTTAATACACCGGAAAGAGAAACACGCAATGAAATAATTCGTAAAAGTGTAGCAAACGCTCTCACCTATCTGGAAGAGAATGTTAGTGGAGATATTAAAGACTGGCAATGGGGAGAACTTCACTACGTAACATTTAAACATATGTTCAGTGGTAACTTTTCTTTGCTCGATGATATTATTAATATCGGACCATACGAACTTGGTGGTGATGGTACAACAATCTTTAATACTGAATATAGATTTAGTAAAAGCATAGAGAAAATTCCCATGTTCAAACACGATTTGTTCGAAAATGTTTTGGGTCCTTCAATGAGATATTTATATGATTTTAGCGAACCTGATGAATTCTATTTAATACTAACGACAGGACAATCGGGTAACGTGATGAGCAATCACTATAGTGATCAGTCGTTAATGTGGTTGAACGGTAGATATATGAAAATCTCAACAAATGATGAAACAATCAAAGCCCCACCTAACAAATTGCTAACATTAGTTCCTTAAAGAAACAGGAAGTTTAGCAATAATTATGTTAAATTAACCAAACAAAAAATGCAGGATAAATGAAAGTAATCGACCATTTAAATAAAGCAAAAGAACCGTTAATAAGTTTTGAATTAATTCCACCAAAACGAGGCGGAGATATAAAAAGTGTACTTGCTGTTCTTGATGAGATTACGCAGTATAATCCTCCCTTTATTGATATTACAAGCCATGCAGCTGAAGTTTTTTATGAAGAGACACCTGGTGGGATCAGGAAATCTGTAAAAAGAAAAAGACCGGGAACACTTGGAATCTGTGCACTTATTCAGAATAAATATAACATAGATGCTGTTCCACATATTCTTGTAAAAGGATTTACGCGGGAAGAAACAGAGGATTTTCTGATAGAATTAAATTATCTGGGAATTGATAACGTTCTGGCAATAAGAGGGGATGACAGCGGATATGAAAAACCCATTCCATTAGGCAGAAGTACAAATCGTACTACAAAAGATCTTGTGAATCAGATTATTGATATGAATCATGCCAAATATCTTGAGGATTCATTGTTAGATCCAAAACCAACCAACTACTGTGTAGGTGTTGGAGGTTATCCTGAAAAACATTTTGAAGCTCCGAATTTAAGTGCCGATATAAGATTTGTTAAGGATAAAATAAATGCAGGAGCTGAATATGTAGTAACTCAAATGTTTTATGATAATAAATTCTATTTTGATTTTTTGGATAAATGCCGGAAAGAAGGAATTGATGTACCGATAATTCCCGGATTAAAAATCCTGACATCAAAAGCACAACTTCATTCAATTCCCAAAAACTTTCACGTAACGGTTCCCGATGAACTTGCTGATGAGGTTTACTCAGCCAAACCTGAAGATGTTATGGAAATTGGCGTCAGATGGGCAGAGAAGCAGGTGGAGGATTTGTTAAATAAAAATGTTCCGAGTGTGCATTTCTATGTGATGCTTAATTCAAAACCAATAAAAATGCTTTTAGACCGGTTGAAACTTTTTAACAAAGTAATATGATAGTGTTATAAAACAGGGAGAATAATATTTTACTACGATGATAAGAAGAAAAATTCAAAAATTAAAATGGGGAATTGCCGGTTGTGGATACCACGCTGAACATACTTTTATACCGGCTTTAAATTTTCTTCGGAGAAGCACACTAAACTCTCTTTATAGTCATAAAATTAAACGTGCAAAAGAACTTGCTGATAAATACGGAGCCAAAGCTTATTTTGACAATTATGATGAATTTCTAAAATCAGATATCAATTGTGTTTACGTTGCCAGTGCTAATTCGGATCATTATGAACAGGTGATAAAAGCTGCACAGACCGGCAAGCATATTTTTTGTGAAAAACCTGTTGCAATGAATTCTGAACAGGTTCAGGAAATGGTGAATGTTTGTAAAGAAAACGGTGTTCATTTTACTATCAATTACGTTCACAGGTTTCATCCACATATTGTTAAAGCTAAAGGTATTATTAAAAACCAGACGATAGGTAAGCTTGTTTCTGTTAATGTAAGTTTTAATATCGATTTTCCTCCAGGCGAAAATTTCAGGTTTAGTAAAAAGCGAAGTGGCGGCGGTGCATTCCGGGATCTTGGAACTCATATGATTGATATGTTAAGATATTTCGGTGGAGAAATAACAGAAATAAACGGTTACATAGATAATCTGGTCTATAAAAGCGAAGTAGATGATATTGCTATAGCATTAGTAAAATTTAAATCCGGTGGTTATGGTTATCTGAATGTTTCTTACAATAGTAAAAAAGCATTTAACAGGATTGAGATTTTAGGTCATAAAGGTGCAATAAGTATAGATAATTTTATTGGTGTAAAAAATCAATCTGCAAAATTTACAATTCTGCAGGAGGGCAAAGCAAATCTGAGTTTTAGGAAAAAGGCTAATAAGCTTGTTTACTTATTGAAATCCGTACAAAAATCCTTTCTGAAAAATGAAGAGCCGTTGGTAACAGGAGAAGACGGATTGATAAATATGAGATTAATGGAAGAGCTTGAACGAAAATGTCAGAAGTAGACAAAATTGTTTCTATCTGTCATAAAGTTTACCAGAAAGGTTATGTGGCGGCATATGATGGAAATGTATCTGTTATAACACCACAAAATACTGTTTTGTTTACACGCTCAGGAGTTTGCAAAGGTGATGTAGCACCTGAAGATATACTTGAGTTTGATATGAGCGGTTCACTGCTAAAAGGGGAAGGAAGAATAACCACAGAATTTAAACTACATTTGTTTGCTTATTCAAGAAGACCTGATGTAAATGCCGTTGTTCATTGTCATCCTGTTCATGCAACCGCTTTTAGTCTTGTTGGAGAAGGCATAATTGAACATTATTTTCCTGAAGTAATTTTAACTTTGGGAAAAATTCCACTTTGTAAATACGGAACACCTTCGACAAATGATCTTCCTCTGAGTCTTGAACCTTATATTGAACATTCCTGGGCATATCTTCTGCAAAATCATGGAGCATTAACGTTAGGTAAAAATCTGGATGATGCTTATTATAAAATGGAAAAGCTTGAACATGCCGCAGAAACAATTTTCAAAGCCCGGATGCTGGGAACTCCGAATTCACTTTCAAAAGATGATATAACTAAACTGCTAAAAATATCCGAAGAAACATACGGGATAAAAATAGACCCAAGAAATATTTACGATTAATTGAAGAAAATTATTTTCTTTCAAAAAATGGCAGATACAAAAATTAAGATTGCACTTTTTGTTGGGGGTACTTCTCCGGAAAGAGAAGTATCCAAAGCTTCAGGTAAAGCAATTTACGAAGCGATAAAATCTCTTGGTTATTCATGCATTCTTATCGATCCGGCTTACGGAGAAAATCAACCTGATACAGGGGAAAAGTTTTTTTCTAATAGAGATCATACCCGGATAAATAATGAAAACATCATAAAGACTATAAACTCTGGTTTACTGGATGATGTTGATTTGGTTTTTCTTGCTTTACATGGAAAGTACGGCGAAGATGGAACTATTCAATCTATACTTGAATTAAGAAAAATTAAATATACCGGGTCGGGAATTTTCTCAAGTATGGTCTCAATGGATAAGGCATTTTCAAAAACTTTGTTTCATGCAAATAATGTGAACACTCCAGATTGGTTTACTATTGAAAATAATTTAAATGTTGAAGAATTAAATCAAGAAATAAAAGAAACCGTTGGATTTCCCTGTGTTATAAAACCAAATGATCAGGGCTCAACAGTTGGATTGACTATAACACGAAAAGATTCTGAAATTAGTGATGCTTTGAAGCTTGCTTTTCAGTATTCTGATTTAGCGCTGATTGAGAAATATATTCCCGGAAGAGAAATGACTGTT
>JAJDNK010000103.1 GCA_022340715.1 bacterium BMS3Abin03
TTCTCTTCGATCTTTTTCAGATCTTCTTCAGTAAGTGAAGAATTTATATCAATATCGTAGTAAAATCCGTTATCTATCGCAGGACCAACACCGAATTTGGCTTCAGGATAAATGCTCTGAACTGCATGAGCCATTAAATGAGAAGTTGAGTGCCAGTAAATGTGTTTTCCCTCATCATCATCGAATGTTAGAAATTTGATCGAAGTATCCTTATCCAGAGGTCTTTTAATATCTATTATCGATCCGTTAATTTTCACAGCTAAAGCATTTTTAGCTAGGTTAGGCGAAATAGATTCGGCAACCTGATAGCCGGTAATACCTTTTTTAAATTCCTTAGAATTACCGTCCGGGAATGTGATTCTGATATTTTCCATTAAATAAATTACTTAATACAAAAAAATCGGAGATAACTCCGATAGGTACTTCATTTACAGAGTGGGCTCTATAGGATTCGAACCTATGACCTTCTGCACGTCAAGCAGACACTCTAACCAACTGAGCTAAGAGCCCAACAGCAATGGAAATGAATAATAAAAAACTGAAAATTATTCATTCTGCATTGTTAACTCTTAATTACTTTTGTACCGAGGGCCGGACTCGAACCGGCACGGGAACAAGTTCCCACAGGATTTTAAGTCCTGTGCGTCTACCAATTCCGCCACCCCGGCAAAAACCCAAAATTTAGCGTGTAAATATAGATAAACACTCTTCTTTTTGCAAGAAGTCTTTATAGTACCAGCAGGAAATAGGAATCACCTAATCCAATTCGTTAAGTATTATTTAGCGATTAAAATGTTACATTATCAATTGTTATTTTTGTCGGAAGAAAAATAAATACTGTATCGAAGAAAATCTCAGGAGTTATTTTGGACAACAATGCAAGATTAAAAAGTGGATCAAAGTCATTTACGGAATGGTCAAAAAATGTCTACGAGAAATTCAAAATGAAACTTCCCGAAAGAAAGAAGGAATTTACCACAGTCTCATTTTCTGAAGTTAATCCTTTATATACAAAAGATGATTTTAATAAAGATTTTGAAAAAAAATTAAGTTTCCCTGGTGAATACCCTTTCACCAGAGGCATCACTCCAACAATGTATAGGGGGAAATTATGGACGATGAGACAATATGCGGGCTACGGTACAGCAAAGGAATCGAATAAAAGATACAGATATTTACTGGACCAGGGTCAATCAGGATTATCAGTTGCATTTGATCTCCCCACACAAATAGGATATGATAGTGACGATCCGGTTGCAATTGGTGAGGTTGGTAAAGTTGGAGTTGCGATCGATACACTTTCAGATATGGAAATTTTATTTGAAGGAATTCCACTCGATAAAGTTTCAACTTCGATGACAATAAATGCGCCGGCTGCAATTTTATTAGCAATGTATATCGCACTGGCTGAAAAAAGAAAAATCGATAAAAAAGAATTAAGCGGTACAATTCAAAACGATATTCTTAAAGAGTATATAGCACGCGGAACGTATATCTTTCCTCCCAAACCTTCAATGAGATTAATTACTGATGTTTTTGATTATTGTTCGAGAGAAGTACCAAAATGGAATACAATCTCTGTATCGGGTTATCATATTAGAGAGGCAGGTTCTACTGCTTCGCAGGAAGTTGGATTTACACTTGCAAATGGAATAACTTATGTGGAGTCTGCAATTAAAACCGGACTTGATATTGATTCCTTTGCAAAACGAATTTCCTTTTTCTTTAATGCCCATAATGATTTACTTGAAGAAGTTGCTAAATTCAGAGCTGCAAGAAGACTCTGGGCAAAAATCATGAAAGAAAGATTTAAAGCAAAAGATCCCAAATCAATGATGCTTAGATTCCATTCGCAGACTGCAGGATCTACACTTACGGCTCAGCAGGTTGATAATAATATAGTTAGAGTAACAATACAGACTCTTGCAGCAGTCCTTGGTGGAACTCAGAGTTTACATACAAATTCAAAAGATGAAGCTCTGGCCTTACCTACTGAACAATCTGTAAAAACAGCTTTAAGAACACAACAAATAGTTGCGGAAGAAAGTGGAGTGGCAAATACTATCGATCCTCTTGCCGGTTCTTACTATGTTGAAGCTATGACTGACAAAATAGAAAAAGAAGCTGAAGATTACATCAAAATAATCGATTCAATGGGTGGTATGATAAAAGCAATCAATGAAGGATTTATTCAGAAAGAAATACAAAAATCTGCTTACAAATTTGAAAAGGAAATGGAAGCCGGCAATAAAATTGTAGTCGGTGTAAATAAGTACCAAAAAGACGAGGATGAGGTAACTGAGCTGCTGAAAATAGATGAAACAATTCAAAATGATCAGGTAAAGTTTCTTAAAAAAGTAAAAGCTGAAAGAAACGAATCCGAGACAAAGAGTAAACTTGCAAATCTAAGAGATGCTGCAACCGGCAATCAAAATCTTATGCCTATTCTAATTGAAGCTGTTAAATCATATGCGAGTATAGGTGAAATATCAAACACATTAAGAGAAGTATTCGGCGAGTACAAAGAGAATATAACTATTTAATTAGATAACGTAGTTATATGCTTAAGTCATTCCCACGACACTGCTTGGCGATGTAGCTGGGAATCTGACTAAAAATTTATTTAATACTTATGATCAGATTCTGGACAAGCCAGAATGACGAATAATCCTATTAAAAATATTATAGCAATAATCAGAATGTATATTGCTAACAATAATTTGAATATTATATTGGAGAATCATGAAACTAACAAAAATTGAACATATCGGAATTGCAGTTAAAAGTCTGGATGAATCGATAAAATTTTACGAGGAAATACTCGGATTGAAGTGTTATGCAACTGAAATAGTTGAAGATCAGAAAGTAAAAACGGCATTTTTCCAGATTGGTGAGACCAAAATAGAATTACTGGAATCTACTCACCCGGATGGACCGGTATCGAAGTTCATAGAGAAACGCGGTGAAGGCATTCATCATATTGCTTTCAAAACAAACAATGTTAATTCCTCCCTTAAAGAACTAAAAGAAAAGAATGTAAAACTGATAGATGAAAATCCACGCAAAGGGGCAGAACAGC
>JAJDNK010000019.1 GCA_022340715.1 bacterium BMS3Abin03
AAGGGTGCTGTTGAGGGTGGTGCAGAAGCCATTGGTGTTACCGTTAATTTATGGGGAGGACCCACGAACAAATATATTACCAAAGAAATTAAATGTAACTCACTGCTCGAAAGAATTCATAAACTATTAGAGTTGGGTAACGGGTTTATAGTACTTCAGGGAGGTACCGGAACGCTGTTGGAATTAGCAGCGGTCTGGGAATATATTAACAAGGGATTAATGCATGCTAAACCTATTGCTTGCCACTCAGCTATCTGGAAGAAAATTGTTTCTGAGATGAACGAACAAATGAAGCTTGAAAGAAGAAACGTAGATCTTGTTAAAACATTTGACACAACGGAACAGATTGTAAATTACCTTCAGGATAACCTCTAAAACTCTGCACGAAACTTAGTAATTGAACAGCACAACAATCTAAGCCGTATTAAATTTAAGTTTTACTCGGCACAGAAAACTTAATACGTTTTGGTTTTACAAGCTTTTCAAAATCACTGAATTTCATTTTTATTAGCTCGGTATGGCTGCACGCATTAAAGGCTATCTCTTCATCCTCCGAAAGACTATCGGCTACAAAAACATCCATTCCATAAATGTTACCGAATGGAGGCATTGCACCGACTTCACAATCGGGAAATTTATCAACAAACTCCTGTTCATAAGCCAGACGCACTTCATTCACACCTAAAGTATCCTTCATATTATCGAAGCTAACTTTATACGAAGCTGGTAAAACTGCCATCGCCATTTTGCCATCAACTTTTATGATGACGGTTTTCGCAAGCTCTTTGCCGGGTATATGCGCTATCGCTGCAATCTCCTGTGCTGTGTAGGCAGATGAATGTTGAATTGAAATATATTTTATTTTGTTTTCATCCAGGAATGACTTTAATTTTTTTGATGACATAACCTCCTCCAAATAATTTATCATTTATTATTTTTGATAAGAATTCGAACAACTCATCTGAAAAGCCGTTAAAAGTGTTACACCGATAATCTGAGTTACTAAATTATTCAGGAAATCTCATCGGCTAATTCTAAAAATCTTTTGTAAGGAATTGCGGCTAAACTCTCTGCCTGGAATGCGCCGTTCGATAAACTTATCATTGATACCTTCGCCGCGGTTTCTTCATCCGGCGCTTCGTAAATATCCAGAAAATCATAATGCCCGAGCAGAGCATAGTGTGCAATAAATTTTACTTCCGGACATTTTTTCTTTACCTGATCCAGCCACTGCCTTCCGAGCTTTGCTCTGTCTTTCATTTGCCTGGATGATTCCGGGGAGAGTTTAGTTAGCATAACATAAGTTTTCATCGCTTAATCCTTTCCGAATGGTTTATGTTTTCGATATAAATTAAGCATACCACTTAAACTATTGCAGTATAAGTTGTAATCTTTAGTTAAATGTAATAAGTTGTCGGAAGATAGTCAAAAGAAAAAATCAAATTTAACTTGATGGCTAGCAATTTTTATGAATCATTAACACTTATTTCATTATTAATTGAATGTAATAAGTAAGAGAAAATTATCTTTAAAAAGTTTATTTTTCATATAAAATAATAGTTTTGTCTAGAATTCTCAATGAAAATTATTCCAATACGTAGTAGAATGCAATGGCAGTTGTTAACTACTATCTGTTCAACATTAGTTGCTATTTACATCCCGCTTAATATTGTACTTAAGCTTGATCAAACTACCTACGTGAATTTTTTCTACTGGTTCATCACAATAGTTTTTTCGGTTGATGTAATCTTACATCTTATTCAACCATCTATTGAATCAGTGATGCAAATAGATATTAAGACAGCGCGAAGTAAGTATTTAAAAACCTGGTTTATATTTGATTTGTTAGCTGCTATTCCATTTACATTTCTTTTTCAAATTCCATTATTAGGTTTATTCAGGTTGCTAAAAATTGCCCGCGTAGCGCAATTTATGTACTTAATTCGCCAGCGGGCACTAAGATTACGTGACTATTTACTACTTGTATTTTTTGTGTTTTGGTTAGCCATTACAGCTCATTGGCTTGCTTGTGGATGGATTGAGTTAAGGCATAGTAATACCAATATTGATGATGTAACTAAATATGTTACTTCACTTTACTGGGTTGTTGAAACATTATCAACAGTAGGCTATGGTGATATTATACCTGCTAACAATCTCCAGTATCTTTATGCAACGATTATAATGCTATTTGGAGTTGGTATGTATGGATTTATAATTGGAAACGTTGCTAACATACTTGCAAAAAGTAATCCGGCAAGAACGCAATTCTTCAATAACCTGGAACAGTTAAAAATATTTGTGAACTACAGAAATATCCCCATAAGTCTGCAAAAGAAAATTCGTGATTACTATAACTACATCTGGAAAAAGAAACTGGGTTTTGATGAATCGATCTTTTTATCCGGTTTACCACAAGGTTTGCAAAATGAAGTTTCAGTTCAGTTAAAAAAAGAGATACTTGAGAAAATACCATTATTCCGGGGTGTAAGTAATGAATTCTTAAAAGATGTTTCACTTCATATGCGTCCAATAGTATGTATCCCTGATGAATATGTTTTTAAGGAAGGAGATTATGGTAATGAAATGTATTTTGTTATCAGGGGAAAGTTAAAAGTAATTTCCAGTAAGGATGAAATTTCTGTTTTGACAGATGGTGATTTCTTTGGTGAAATTGCCTTATTTGCAGAAAACAAGAGAAGAACTGCTTCCATTCTGAGTGTTACTTACAGTGATCTTTACAGACTGGACAGGGAGCTTTTTAATGAAGTTCTAAGACAGTATCCCGGTATCGCAGATCATATTAAAAAGATAGCTGAACAAAGAATGGGGAATGATATTAAAGGAGGTAATTAATTGCAAAAAAACCGCCTATTAGTAATACTGTAAATGCAATTGCAAGCCAGTTAAAGAAAATTTATCAATCCGGAAGTAATCATTGTTACAATAACCCCGGCAATTAAAACACCATAAAAAATGTTAAGAAGAGCACGCTTCATGGGTATTCCGAATAACCATGCTGCTAATGTACCAGTCCATGCTCCTGTATTTGGTAAAGGTATTGCAACAAAAATAATCAATGCCAGGTCGCCATACTTCTCAATTTTATCTTTAGTTTTTTTTCTTGTACGCTCAAAAAGCCAGTTTAAAAATTTGTTCATTAACTTCGAATGACTCATCAACCAGGTGGAGATTTTGGGAAATAACCAAAGAATAAAAATCGGTGGAATCATATTTCCAATTACAGAAATAACAAAAACATAATACCAGGGTTGCTTTAAAATGGATAATCCAAAAGGAATTGAAACTCTTAGCTCTCCGATTGGGGTCATTGCGGTAAAAAATATTTTTAATATATCATTCATATTATCCAAATACTCATTTTAAGGTATGTGATCAAGATATTTTCGAGTTCAATATATAGAAAAATGAGCCAATCGTACGGCTTTCGTAATAACTTCATTTATTCCTTTAAAATGGAAAACAAACTTAGCTAAATGCATTATTCCAGCAAAGTATTTGTGGCAGATCATTGACGTGCCGATTTTATCAATTTGCTAAATAGATAAAATTATTGATAATTTTGAGTGGCTGCTCTTAAATAAT
>JAJDNK010000127.1 GCA_022340715.1 bacterium BMS3Abin03
CTTCGCAGCTTGCTTTTCCGCTGTCAAGGTTAACCGCAATATCAAACTTTTTTGAAATTACTTTGTTCAGGTTTTCATCAGCTCCGGTTACGGAGTTTATATACTTATTATCTTCCAGTACCGGGAAAGAATTGGATTTCGTGATCCATGTGATATTTGAATTCGGGAGCAGGGCTTTAATAGTCGGCAGAATTGAAGTTGTTCGGAGAACGTCTCCAACCGCATCTAACTTAATTATTAATATTGATTTATGGTCATTTGAGGGTGTTATTGTATTTGCTTTCTGGATTGTAGGGAAATCCTTTGCAGCATGCACGCCTTTCTCGTAATAGGTGCAACTAATGCAGAAAACGCCATACTGCTTGTTTGCAAAACAGGGTTTATCCCCCTCAAAATATTTGCAATCGAAACGTACTTTAGGAAGTTGTGTCATTTAGTTTGCAGAGCCGATAAATTTGCCCGGCATTAATTATTTAATAATTGGAGTAAAATATATATCAGCCATAATAAATATTTTTTTTCTGACATTAAACATAATTCATAAAAAAAGGCTTAAGTATGCTGCGCATATATGACATAAATTGCTGAGTAATAAATGAGATTACAGCAGCCGGTTAACAAACACCGATATGTTTTTGAGTGTTAAGTTAGTTTTTTTTAGAAACGGAATATAGTTCATACCCGCCTTTTTTCAGAATAAGATTTCTATGAACATTAAGTGAATCTATTTTCTTATATCCTTCACTTAATCCAAGGGGGAAAGCAGTTCTGTCAATTATGACGTATTTTGCATTATCAGTTTCCTTCAATGAATTTACAAGTAACGTATAATCAAAAATTCTATTTTCACCCAGATAAAACTGTGGTACAAAGCATGCCTGTCCCACCGTTGGGATATAAATAGAATCGGCACTTTGAAGTATAGCTGCAGCTTCTCCATAAAATTCCTTTTGCGAGTTATCCCATGCTACCGGTGTAAATAACCTGCTTTTTGTTTCATCGAGGTCAAACTGCACTGCATCGTTATTACCGATGGCTGCGTAAATCAGATTTTGCGAGAAACCATACAGCATAAGCGCCATTACGAAAGCGGATGACATGTATACAAGAGACCTGCGTGATTTTTTTCCTGCTTCGAGAGCTTTGCGGTAATAATCGTTAGCAAATGCTGACAGCAGGAAGCAAAGCGGGATTATTCCTATAAATACAACGCGGTAGTTAGACAGCTTGAAATACATAATCCACCACAGAAAGAACAATAGGGTGAACAATGACAGGAATCTTTCGACTGGTGTTTTTGTCCACATGAAAATCCCGGTTAGAAGAAACGGAAGAAATATCACGGGGAGGAATCTGTTAAAGAAATGCGCCCTGTCAATATAAAAAAGGTAACCGGCGGACGTGTACCTTCCGAACTGGTCAGCCCAGAACCTCATATAAGGAACAATGTTGTTTTTGTTGTCGATTAAAGCCGGGATTAGTCTTATAACAGCGAGCAGTACAACAATGACAAGTGTAAATCCAAGTATAGAAAGTGCGCGTTTTTTATTATCAATGAAGTGGAATATAAAAAGAGTCAGAACCAAAACCTGGCTTACCTGAAATTTAGTCTGAATACTTAGTGCAAACAAAAGGCTGATTAAAAGTATTTTCTTTGTATGGAGAGGAAAATCGTCTTTCAGCCACAGGTAAACAGCCGAAAAAAAGAAAGCGCCCTGCACGATTTCACCGAAAAAAGAAGAAGCTACAAACCCAAATCCCGGCTGAACAGCGAGGAAGAATATAAACAGTACGGCAGTAGCAGAATTATATAGTTTCTGTGAAATTCTTGAAATAATATATACCGAGGTAAGAGAAAGCAGAGAAATAAGCAGCTTAAAATGCCAGACTTCAGTCAGTCCGAAAATAAAATTGAATCCTGATGCAATGTATACCGGCAGCATGGCGAAATTATCCACCATTATTAGTTTCCCGTCATAGAGGCAATGAGCAAAGCCCGAATCCCAGAAATGTTTTGCATATAGCGGATACACCGCTTCATCGATACCGAGGTCATACCTTGATACGGCAAGATAAAATAAAACGAACAGATACGCCAGTATTACTGCAAAAAGAAACCGAACAGAAAAAACTTTCAATACAAATTCTTCGAAGCTCCGTGTAAGTTTTTTCACAGATTCTAAATGTAAGTATTTTACTCCCAGCAGAAACAACAGAGCAGCAAGTCCAAGTAATATTAATTTTCTTAATTGGCTGTATGCGAACAAGTTTACCCGTTCCGGGTTGTTAAAATGAACCGAAAAGTAATTTGCCAGCAAATCGGAGGGATGAAAGGAACGAAAAAGTAAAATCGCAGCCAGCGAGAGGATAATTAATCCGATACTTGCGTAAATAAATATTGTGTTCTTTTTCAGGTTCATCAAGATTTTTTTTGGAGGATCGCGGTGAGACTTAAACCTATCGGAAACCGCATAAATTTTTCAATAAAATCCTGAAAGGGGATTACATATTTATCATAAAATTTCCCCTGATTTTTGACAAGACCAACCCCTGATTCAGTATCAAGCTTAATCTTTTTCATTTTAAAGAAATAAAAGGAGCCTATTACTCCAATAGGGTCCTGATACCAAATTTTTTTAATCTTAAATTTTTCTCTATCGATTATGTTTTTTAATGACTTTTTATTGTATCTCCTGTGATGACCAAGCAATTCGTCGTGGACAGAAAAAAGAAATTCGAGGGCGGGCACCTCTATTAATACATGACCGTTTGGCTCCAATAACTCATAGGATTTGTCTAGAGCCCTCCTGTCTTCCAAAATGTGTTCAAGAACGTGAACAAAAAAAATTGTATCGAAACTGCCGTATTTGTCTTTATCCATGTCAAACAGGTCGACGCATTCAAAACTCACCTTGCTGGGAAAATTATACCTGTTTTCAAACTGGTCATAGAGTGTTTTTGAGGGCTCAATTGACAGCAGTCTGTTAAACTGGCTCTTTGAACTGATAATTTGTTCGGTAAAGCCCCTGTCTCCGCTTCCGACTTCAAGTATGCTGTTCCCTATGTATTTCGAAATTAACCCGTATTGGTATTTCCTGTAATTTGTCAGGTCTGAAAGAGTTACTTCGTCATTGCCCCAGCCCATTCCGTGAACGTATTTATCATCTCTTGCCTTTTTTCTTTTCATACCTGCCACTTATCTTTAATTATGTAGCGGGGACGGCGCCTCACCTGGTCGTATGTACGCCAGAGATACTCTCCGATTATCCCAAGCATGAACATTATGAGTCCCGAAACCACAAGAAGTACTATTATAATAGGAGCATACCCTGTGAAAGGAGTTTCATTTAAAAAGTATGCAGCAATAACGGCCAGTGCATATAAAAATCCGAGAAATGAAGTAATTAATCCAAGCATAGACATTAACCTGATTGGCAGGTAGGATGTGTAAATCAGCCCGTCTATAAAATACTTTAGTTTTTTCCAGAGTGTCCATTGGGATTTTCCGACCTGGCGCTTTCTTCTTGTATATTTAATGAAGCAGGGCTCGTAACCGAGCCAGAGAATATCACCCTGCATAAACGAGTTATGCTCGCTCATGTTGAATATCTTTTTATAAACCTCCCTGTCAAGAAGAAAGTAATCGAACCCGCCTAACGGCATCTTCGGAATACTGATTTTAATAAGCCGGTAAAAAATTTTGGAGGTTATCTTTGCAATAAAGCTGTCTTCTCTTCCGATTCTTT
>JAJDNK010000137.1 GCA_022340715.1 bacterium BMS3Abin03
GGTATTATGAACAATGAACATATTATTAATGAGATAGCTATAAGACTCAATTCTTCAACCGATCTGGATACAACGATGGCCCTGCTTAAGCAAAAATATTCTTCTCTTGTTGTAGAAAGCTGGAAAGAGCTCGCTCCGGAACTTGAACTAACCTATGAGTTTATGATAGTAGAAATGGAAATTTTCCTTGGAATAATTATGGCGGCATTGCTCTTTGGAATCACGAATACAATGCTTATGTCGGTTCTGGAAAGAGTAAGAGAGTTTGGAGTTTTGCTTGCGGTTGGTATGAAAAGGATGAGAGTATTTCTACTCATTCTATTTGAAACAGCAATACTATCCATTTTCGGCGGAATAATCGGAATGATTCTTGGCTCGTTTACGATCTGGTATTTTTCTGATAAAGGGATCGATCTTTCATTATTCACGGAAGGATTTTCTGCCTGGGGTATGCCCTCTATTCTTTACCCTGCGCTTCCGTTATCTTTCTATGGAATATTAACATCGATGATAATCCTCACTGCGATTATCGCTTCAATTTATCCATCGGTTAAAACAATTAAACTTCGTCCGGCTGACGCAATCAGGACGTACGGTTAAAACAGAAATTTATTCAGGAGATAAAAAATAATGGCTTTAATAGAAATAAAAGATTTGACAAAAATTTATGATGATAACGCTTTCCCGGTAACAGCGCTTAACAAAGTTAATCTTGTTGTTGAAAAGGAAGAGTTTACTGCTATAGTCGGTCCCTCCGGATCAGGCAAAACAACTTTGCTGAATATCATTGGCGGGCTTGATAAACAAACTACCGGAATGATAACTATAAACGGCACTGATATTTCGAAATTAAAAACAGACAAAATGATCGACTTCCGTCTTCATAACATCGGGTTCGTTTTTCAAGCGTATAATCTTATTCCTGTTTTTACGGCAAAGGAAAATGTTGAATTCATTATGCTGCTGCAAGGAATATCAAAAGAGGAACGTGAGAAGAAAGCTGTTGAACTTTTACAAGCTGTCGATCTTGGAGACAGGATTGATAATAGACCGACAGAACTTTCCGGTGGTCAGCAGCAAAGAGTCGCCGTTGCACGTGCTCTTGCTTCACAGCCATCTTTCGTTTTAGCTGATGAACCTACTGCAAACCTCGATTCGGTTACGGCAAATAATTTACTTGACCTGATGGAAAAGCTTAACGAAGAACATAAGATGACTTTTGTTTTCTCTACGCACGATGCGAGAGTGATAGAAAGAGCACACAGGGTTGTAACACTTCGTGACGGTAAAATCGAAAATGATGAAATAAGACAAAGCTCGAAAGTAAATGCGACTTAAATTATTATTCCTTGTTTTGTTGTTTCCGTTCTTCTATGCTGAAGCACAGCTTTCACCATTTGATTATAACGGTTACGTAAAATACTTGTTCAGTAATTCAAAGTATCCAAACACATCGGAAAGGTATACCGATCATTTACTTCATGCCAGGTTAAATACAAGATGGTATCCGACTTCATCCTTAACCGGTGCGCTTGAACTTAGATTCAGAGCATACTATGGGGAGACGGTTGAGAACACTCCTAATTTCCTCGATATGATTAAAACAAAATTTGATTTTGCAGATTTAGGAAAAGCGATTTGGAATGAAAAGAGTAGCGTTGGTTATTTGGAAATAGATCGGCTCTGGTTCGATTGGGCCAAAAATGATTTTGAAGCAACTCTTGGAAGACAAAGAATTGCATGGGGAACCTGCTGGGTTTGGAATCCAACTGATATTTTTAATCCTTTAAATGTTTTGGATTTCGATTATGAGGAACGTCCGGCAACCGATGCAATAAGATTGCAATATTATACCGGTGCGGTTACAAAAGTTGAACTGGATTATAAGCCGGCAAAGAAGCCTGAAGACCAGATATTAGCCGGGTTGTGGAGTATCAATCACTGGAATTATGATTTTAATTTTATTGCCGGTATGAGATTCAAGAGATGGTTAGCCGGATTTAGCTGGGCGGGCGATATTCTCGATGCAGGTTTCCGAGGAGAAATATTAATGAGCCAGGCACCTGATCAACAAATTGTTAATTCTGTTTATCAACAATATAATGAGTCATCTCTTTCATCTTTTGATGAACCTCTTGTTACTGTATCCTTATCGGGAGATTATACATTCCCCAATACGTTTTATATTCATACTGAAGTTTTGTATAACAACAACGGTAAAACATCGAACACATTTTTATTCAGTCAAGAAGCTCTGAACCTTGGAATGTTATCTGCTGCACGTTGGTCGATCTACCAGGAATTTTCTTACGATATCACACCACTTATAAGAGGTTCGTTTTTCGGTATTTTCAATCCGAATGATGGTTCATACGCAATTGTTCCTTCTATAACTTATTCAGTTCTAACGAATCTTGATTTTCTTGCCATTTCGCAAATATTTGACGGGAATCCACTAACAGAATTTGGTGAGTACGGTACCTCTTTCTTTTTTAGGCTAAAGTATTCATTCTAACTAATAAATAAGTACCAGTTAATCTTGTTTCCGTTAACCAAATTTGTTAAGTTTTCGGTAAGTTATTGCACAAGACAAAATCACCAGTAAGGATTTATAAAACACTTTGGGGCAATTCAATTAATTTTTTTATGAATCCGGTTAGGTTTTAGCTAATTTATCAATAAGCTGGCAAATAACATAGGAGATATGCTATGAATAAATTAATATCATTTCTTACAATCTTGTCTATACTTTTTCTCTTCGGTTGCGGTAGTAATGAAAAACAGAACAATCAGAAATCTGGTGATCAGGTAAGTAATCAGGATGATAATTCCGGTGTAGACGAAGATGAAAAGCAAGATAATGGGAAAGAGGATGAAAATGATTTTATGAAAGGAATGAAAAACTTTACCGATATGATGAAGCAAGGAAGTAAAGTTGAAACTGTAGATTTCAGAAAATTGAAGGAGTTGCTTCCGGAAGAATTAGATGGTATGAATAGAACCAGCGCTTCAGGTGAAAAAACAAATTCATTCGGTATTAAGGTTTCGCAATCTGAAGGCAAGTATAAATCTGAGGATGGTGAGCAAAATATAAAAATTACTATAATAGACCTGGGAAGTATGAAGGGTTTAACCGGTATGGCTCTATTTGCATGGACGATGGCCGAAATTGATAAAGAAGCCGAAGATGGATATGAAAAGACGACAGAGTTCAAAGGCTATAAGGCATTTGAAAAATACAATACAAAAAATAAAAACGGAGATCTGGAAGTAATAGTCGGTGACAGATTTATGGTTAAAGGAGAAGGATGGGGTGTAGATATGGATGATATACACAATGCCTTGAGTTTGATAGATTTCAGCTCGCTTGAAAGTATGAAGAACGAAGGAAAAAAAGATTCTTAAAATAATAATTACAGGGTAGTTTTAATTCAATCATTATTAAGGAGATGTTATATGAATTTAGTCGACAGAGCAAAAAATATAATTGTTAGTCCAAAAACTGAATGGGATGTTGTAGCAGGCGAAGAGCCAAACATTCAACAAATTATTGTTGGGTACGTTATTCCACTCGCACTCATTCCGGCAATTGCAGTAATTTTAGGCTGGGGATTGTTCGGAGTTCTTGGCTATAAATCTTTTACTTATGGAATTGCATTAGGTTTAGTACAACTGATGAATGCAATCATAGGTGTTTTTCTAGCAGCATTTGTAATTGATGCGCTGGCAACAAGTTTCGGTTCGCAAAAAAATCTTGGCAGAGCAGTTCAGCTTGTTGCTTTTTCGATGACTCCTGCCTGGCTTGGTGGAATCCTGAGTATATTTCCTGCAATTGGATGGTTGGGAACTCTGTTTGGATTATATGGACTGTACATTTTATACCTCGGGGTAACTCCGTTAATGAAAACACCTCAGGACAAAAGCGTGGGCTATGTTATTGTTTCAATAATTGTTGTGATTATTGTTTACTTTGTTTTAGCAGCAATACTTACTGCAATTATGTTTGCTATCTTTGGTCTGAGTGCTTTATATGGTGCTAGGTTCTAAAAGATATTCTATTTAAAACAGAAATGCTTGCCGGATGATCACCGACAAGCATTTTTTATTTTATGTAATATTTAAACTCGGTTTATAATCTTAAACGATCTTCAATCTCCTTTATCTCTTCCTGTGCATTTATTTTTCTGTAATATTTCAATGCATCAGAATAATATTTTTTACTTTTTTCCTTGTCGTTTTTCATATAATACAGAAGTCCGAGTTCATAAGATGATTCGGCTTGATTAAGTAGGTTTCCTATTTCATTATTCAATCTTAAACCTGTTAGCAGGTAATTCTCAGCAACATCATAATTGTTTTTATTTCTCTGAATGATTCCTTTAACTTTATAAATTTCTGCAATAGTGATTTTATCATTAAGCTTATAGGCTACTTCCATAGATTTATTTGCAAACGCTTCGGCTAACTCATAATCTGATTGCTGTGTATAAACATATGCTTTGCTTAAATAGTTAATACCGAGAGATTGCAGATAATTAGCTTCTACAGCAGCTTGAAGACTTTTATCAAATTCATTTAGTGCTGTGCCGAATTCTTTCTTTTTTGTGTAAACCATTCCCATATCCTGCCTTACCTCTGCAACTCTTCTTACATCTTCAACCTTTTCAAAATTTAATAATGCCCTTCTAAAATAAGATAATGCTGAATCGTAATTACTTTGTATGTTGCTAATTATACCTAAGTTAATCTCTATTTTCCCTTTCAATGCGTTATCGGGATTGTCTTCCAGAATTGCTAATGCTTTTTCAAAATGTTCTACTGCTTTATCAAGTTCTCCGCGATCGCCGTAAATTGTTCCCAGTAGGTTTTCACATTCAGCATTTCCTTTTACATCATTTTCATCATTAAATAAACTATCGGCTTTACCTACATAATTGAAGCTAAGTTCCCATCTTGCTTGCCGGCTATAAACTTCACCCATTCGTAAAAAGGCATTAGCCGCTATGTTTTTCATTTGCGGATTATCGGCAGTAGTCGATATTAATCTCTCATGAATATCAACCGCAGTGGTAAATTCACCTTTAACAATAGTGGATTGACCTAAATAGAGAAGCAGGGATAATAGTTTTTCCTGTGTAAGTTTTGACTCAGCAAAAGTAATTAGAAGATCGATATGGGAACGGATTCTCATACCATCCTGAAGATTTATTTCTGATTCATTGTTGGATTCCTTTTTATCGGCGGGGGGTTGTTCTTGGGCTAAATACCTGGAACTAAACTCTTCTGTTTCTGCGTCATTAAAAAAATTTTTTAAGACTTCTTCAATCAGCGGGTCAGTATTTGAATGAATTTTGGTCAACTAATTTTGTATCTCGATGTCTTGGAAAAGTTCATATATTTTTTATTTGTTTATGTCACCCTTAACCCGCTGTCCTTTTGATGTGCAACCCTTGTGCCAATCATCGTTGTTGTATGTTATTTACATAGAATATTGAATGATTAATCTAGTACAGTAATTATTACCAGAGACTATTAGGAATACTTACAAATTTGAAAATTTTTTAGCTGTTTTACTTTGAAAGATTATTATTATGAGAAAATAAGGTATGAATTTCAACTAAAGATTTTCAACAAAGAAACTTAATCCGAAAAACAAAGTGATTCAAAAAGAGAATTAATTAATACGACTGAAGTAGTATTATTTCATAATGAGAATGTGTATTAAATTTATTTATTAATACTTCTGCTAATTTATTTTACGATTTTAGAAATTTGTTTGAAAATATCAGTACCACAAACATTCATTAGCTCGAATAACATCGCTTCAACTGTAGTAACTTCAGCACCATGATGTCTCATCCTGGTAAGAGCAATTTCATAATCTTTTACTTTTCTTGAAGAGGTTGCATCAGCTGCGACATTAACTTGGAATCCGTTTTCTAAAAGATCAAGAACTGTTTGTTGAACACATACGTGGGCTTCAATTCCACAAATACAAATCTGAGAAAATTGCTTGTTTTTAAGCGTTTCGAAAAAATCTCCGACACCTGAACAACTAAAGCTAAGTTTCTGAATTGCTTCTGCTTCCTGTAATTCATCCTTAATTGATTTAACGGTTGGGCCTAATCCTTTCGGGTATTGTTCGGTGTAAAAGATTGGTATTCCAAGCACATTAAAACCCTGTATTAACTTGATAGTATTTTTTACTACCGAGTTGTAATCATTTATTACAGGAAGAATTCTTTCTTGTATATCAATTATAATTAATGCGGTTTTACTTGTAGTAAGAAGTTTGTTGAATCTTTTAACTTGTTTATTCAAATGTTCTTAGATTTTATGATGAATAGATTTTATGCATACCATACTTGCCGCAGGCATACATCATTAAAAGGCTTGTAAGATCAATCAGAGCTTGCTTTCTATCTTCTTCATAAATTACAAGATTATAAACTTCAGCTACAAAGCTTAGGTTAGTAAGAATTTTTCTAAGTTCACTATAAGAAGGTGAACCATGCCAGTAAGCCACATGCTCTACAATCATCTTTTCGTGTCGTCGTAAAAATTCATTGAACGAAATAATATAATATGAAAGTGAAGTAACAGGTCTGCAAATAGCCGTAAGATCGTTAAAATAAGTATCCCAGTTACGTGCAAGCTCCTGGTTGCGTGTATTCATTACATATTTGGCTTTCGCCAGCGTAAATTTAGCTTTAGTTGCGATTTTAAACTGCGGAACGAGAGCGTAACCGTCATAGCTTCTGAAAGAATTATCCGGGTCAATATATTTCCATCGTCTTAGAATCTGGTTTGCTGAATTGATAGTAATTACTTTATCCAAGGAGCTGTCTACTACAATAAATTTTCCCTGTTGCCAGTTTACAACCGAAATCCAGTGTTCCCAGTTGTCAACACTTATGATGCATGGGTAACCTTTTCTTAAATGTAATGTAAGTGATTTGATTGCATCGGCCCCGGTTTCGCGACGGAAGTACTTCATCTTACAATTAAAATATTTTGCAGCTTTTGCTAATCCTATTTCATCCGTTCCGTTCCACCAATTACTGCCCGCTTTTTTAGCTATCGATCTTTCACTTTCAAATTTGCCGAGCATAACAAGTGCGTATTTTAAAGCAAAGGGACCGCACTGATATTTATTTGGTTGAGGATAAAAGCTCATATCAAAAATATTTTAGGTTGTTAATCTAATTAATGTTAACGACTAAATCATTAAAAAATTTCCCAGTAAATCTATTTTTAATTATTTTTATCAGATGAATCCTAAAAAGTTAAAATTAGCAATTATTTATAACGAAGCCTCCCCGGAACTCTACAAGAAACCGGATGAGGTAATGCCATTAGATGGTAGCTTTGTTCCATATTTTGAAGTTGAGGAACTGACTCCAATGGAGGAATTTGAGTATATAGCAAAAAGGCTGAGGGGTGTTGGTTTTGACGCATATACTTTAAATATTAAAGATGATATCAAATTGTTAGTTGATCATCTTAAAAAAAATCCTCCTGATGTTATCTTCAACTTTGTGGAGATCTTTAAAGACGAACCACAGTATGAAATGAACGTGGTTGGAATTTATGAGTTAATGGGGATTCCATACACCGGTGCGCCTGCAATTCCTTTAGCAAACTGCCAAAGCAAAATATTTGTAAAAAGATTGCTCACTTCGAAAGGTATAAGTACACCGAGATTTTTTATAATTAAAAAACCAAAACAAAGATATAATCACAATCTGAACTTTCCGCTTATGGTTAAACCTTCTCTCGAGGATGCGAGTGTGGGAATTGAAAATGAATCTATCGTTACTGATAACAAAGAATTGAAAAAAAGGATAGAATATATTTACAAGTACTTTAACCAGCCGATATTAGTTGAAGAATATATAAGTGGCAGAGAGTTAAATGTTGCCGTTTTTGGTGATAAAAGATTAAGAGCTTTACCTATCAGCGAAATCGAT
>JAJDNK010000147.1 GCA_022340715.1 bacterium BMS3Abin03
ACCCTTGAGTGAAATTATCTGGAAAGTCTGTATAATTCCCCCAGGCAATCGCCATTATTCCTTCTACTGCTCCATCATAAGGATTGAACAGCCCTACAACATCACCACCAGCTTTACTGTTTTTCCAGCCTGTAGTACTTAAAAAGTCTGAATTACTGCTAGCAATTAAAAGTGTCCCATCTGAAAAATCAGTATCTGGTAAACCTATATTCGGATCTCGATTATTTGATTTATAAACTACTATTATTGATCCAGACGCTACATTTGCAAATACTGAAGTGTCCGATAACACAAATGCAGTATCACTTCCTAAAGTGCGGTTTAGATAATCAACATCTACATAAACTCCACGGATATCTGTGTTGTCTGCAGTAACAAGTAATTCAATCCATTCATCCTGCCCTGCGCCGCTACCCTGTGATACTTCGTTGATAATAATATTTTTCTCGTTTGCCTGACCAAAAATATTCACAAGGGGAAACAAAAATAACATAGATAGTAAAAAATTAAACCCTTTCATCATAACCTCATTTTATAAATTAAACTTTTTTAAATTTGCTGAGTAATTAACCTGAGATATGAAAAAAACAAGAATGATGCCTGTAAAAAAATCCTGTAAAAGCTCTATTCTGCAAAGACTTAGTATCGATATGTATCATTCTGCGAAATTCATAAAAATACATGTCTTAGTATTTTTCATATTAAAATCATCTTTTAAATTCTATGTATGAATAAAAAAATTATCATAACCGGAGGCACAGGTTTATTAGGAAGTAAACTTGGTATAAAATTATCGAGAGAAGGAAATGAAATAACTTTACTCACTCGCAATACTTCACAAGCTAGAGAAGAATTGATCTGGGCAAAACATATAAAAGAATGGGATTACACTAAACCAGAACAATGGAAGAATATTATCGATGGAAAAGATGCAGTGGTTCATCTCGCTGGCGCTAATCTGAGTGCTAAAAGATGGAGTGATAATTATAAAAAAATCATTTACGAAAGCAGGATTAACAGTACAAGAAATATTGTCAATGCAATTAAGTCCTGTGAAGTGAGGCCAAAAGTCCTTATCACTGTTTCTGCTGTTGGTATTTACGGAAACAGGAATGATGAGTTGCTTAATGAAAATAGTAAGCCTGGAATTGATTTCTTAGCAAATCTTTGTAAGGATTGGGAAGAAGAAGCAGAAAAAGTAGAAAACTACCATGTAAGAAGAGTAACGTTACGATTGGGTATAGTTCTAAGCCGTGAAGGAGGAATGTTAAAAAAATTACTTCCATCATTTAAATTGTTCGTTGGCGGCAGTATTGGAACCGGAAATCAATGGATTCCATGGATACATATTAAGGATGCAACTGATATAGTTGATTTTGTTATTAAGAATGATTCAGTTAGCGGAGTATTCAATTGTGGAGCACCAGGTATAGTGAGAATGAAAGACTTTACAGAAACACTTGGTAGAATTATCAACCGCCCGGCGTATTTTCGCATTCCTAAATTTGTACTGCGAATGGTTTTGGGTGAAATTGCTGATACAATAGTATCAAGTCAGCGAATATCAATTGAAAAATTATTGGGAACGGGATATAATTTTAAATTCGGAGAATTAGAAAGTGCTTTGAAAAATCTTTTAATTGATAAAGATTAATACACTTTCTAATTCCCGAGTGGTGAAAAGATAACAACGGAATTATTTCAACAGCATCATTTTCTTTGTGATAACATTTTTATCAGTTTTCAACTGGTAAATATATGTACCGCTTGCTAAATCGCTTCCATTAAAATAAAAACTGTATACCCCTGGTTCTGCAAATCCATTGAATAAGGTCTTAACCTTTTCACCTACAGTGTTATACACAACCAAGCTAACAGGGCTTGACTCGGCAAGAGAAAAGTTGATGGTTGTAGCAGGATTAAACGGATTCGGAAAATTCTGTTCTAACTCAAACTTGTTAACAGTATTAGAACTAACCTGAACGATCTTTGAGTATTTGGCACTTCCGTTATAATCAATCTGCTTTAACCTGTAATAATAAGTCTGTGAGTTCTCAATTTCTGAATCCACAAAGTCGTATCTTCTTATTTCAGTACTGTTTCCATGTCCCGGAACAAATCCTACTTTATTCCAATCAGAAATATCACGGGATCTCTGAACCTCAAATCCATAGTTGTTTGTTTCAGTTGCAGTTTCCCATTTTAATTGAAATCCTTCATCTGCACCGGTTATAATGAAGCTGGTTAATTCAACAGGAATTGTACCCTGAAGCAAATTTAACTTTCCGGGAGAACCTAAAGTTGAAGTACCTAACAGCCAATATGTTGAATCGGAGACATCTGATGTTGTAGTCCCATAATAAAATGCATCGAAAGAATAAGGAATTCCGGGTAAGTTAACCATTCCCCAGCCTTCTGTAAAAATTCCAACCGGATCGGCCTCCCAACCATACGAAATTCCGAAAATACCTAAGCCGGTTGCATCCTCAAAAATACCTACATTCTGACTACTAGATAAAAACGCCGGCCACCAACTTCCTTTTTCAAGAAATGTGGTATCAGTATGTGGAATTATAATAACTCCGTCGGAGAAATCTGTATCCGGTGCACCGGCATCAAATAATTGAGGATCTTGCCCGTTGAGCCAGGTGCTGTCAGGTGATTTATATATAACAATCATGGAGCCTTTTTTAACTGAAGCAAACTCAGGGAGATCTTTTTTTAGCTGTACCAGCTTTGCACTACCAAAAGTACCATGAACCGGATCATTATCATCTAAGTAAACACCTCTTATATCTGTGCTATCCTTTAGTACCAAATATTCAATCCATTCCCAATCATCATGCGGACCTTGGGATAGCTCATTAATTATTATCTGCTTTTGTGCAAACAATAAATTAACAGAAAAGACTAAGATCATTATTATGAAAGTTGGTCGAAAATATTTCATTGTATCAACTCGTTATAAATTGTAATTAAAAATAATTTATCTAAATTTTAATCTGAATGACAAGTAGTATACCAAAGTAATGCTATTATTTGAGCAAAAATGTTAGGAATTTTTCCAAAAAATATCATATAAGCATACCAATGTGTCATAGTGAGTCAAAAAAACAATTAATATATCACAAAAAATATTACGATTTGCATAAAGAACAAAGGAATGATAAATCTTAAAGGAAAATAAAACTGAAGGGAAAAAGGATGCACTTTAATTGTGCATCCCTTAAGTATGATTAATACCTGTAATAATCAGGTTTATAAGGACCTTCTACAGGAACTCCAATATATTTTGCTTGTTCAGGAGTTAAAGTATCCAGTTCTACGCCAATTTTTGCAAGATGGAGTTTAGCGACTTTTTCATCAAGATGTTTTGGAAGAGTGTAAACCTTATTTTCATAATTAGCATGATTATTCCATAACTCTATTTGTGCAAGGACCTGGTTTGTAAACGAATTAGACATAACAAAAGAAGGATGTCCCATTGCACAGCCAAGATTTACTAATCTGCCTTCAGCAAGCACGATAATATCCTTACCGTCAATAGTATATTTATCAACCTGTGGTTTTATCGAGTCTCTTGTGTTTCCATAAGTTTTATTTAACCATGCCATATCTATTTCGTTATCAAAATGCCCAATATTGCAAACAATAGTCTTATCCTTAAGCGATCTGAATAGTTTTTCATTTACTATATCCCTGTTACCGGTTGCAGTAACTACAATATCTGCTCTAGGAGCTGCGTCAAGAATCTTTTTAACTTCATATCCATCCATCGCAGCTTGTAGAGCACAAATTGGATCAATCTCAGTTACTATTACTCTTACACCTGCATTACGAAGTGATTGAGCTGAACCTTTGCCAACATCACCGTAGCCTGCTACTACTGCAACTTTACCGGCCAGCATAAGATCAGTGGCTCTGCGAATTGCATCCACGAGTGATTCACGGCAACCGTATTTATTATCGAATTTTGACTTAGTAACAGAGTCGTTAACATTTATAGCAGGAACTGGTAAAGTTCCGTTTTTCTCTCTTTCATATAGTCTGTGAACCCCGGTTGTGGTTTCTTCTGAAATTCCTCTGATCCCAGATACAAGTTCGGGATATTTATCAAGTACAACATTTGTAAGATCACCACCGTCATCTAAAATCATTGTTAGGGGTTTTTGATCATCGCCAAAATGGAGAGTCTGTTCTATACACCAGTCATATTCTTCTAATGTTTCACCTTTCCAGGCGAATACCGGGATGTTTTGCTTAGCAATTGCTGCAGCTGCATGATCCTGTGTTGAGAAAATGTTACACGATGACCAATTTACATCTGCCCCTAATTCTTTAAGTGTTTCAATTAAAACTGCAGTTTGAATTGTCATATGTAAACAACCAGCTATTCTGGCGCCCTTCAAAGGCTTCTTATCTTTATATTCCTGCCGAAGTGCCATCAATCCCGGCATTTCAGCTTCAGCGAGTTTTATTTCTTTCCTTCCCCAATCTGCAAGTGAAATATCTTTAACTTTATATGGTAAACGATTTACTTCACTTTTTGTCATAGTTTGACCCATTTTTATATCCTTTTCTTATTATTAAAACCTAAGCGTATTTTTTAAATATCTCAACAAGATCCGTTTTCTCCCAAGTAAATTCATCTTCCTCCCTGCCAAAATGGCCGTAAGCAGAAGTTTTTTGGTATATCGGTTTTCTCAATTCCAGTCTTTTTATTATTCCGTTCGGAGTAAGATCGACTTCATTTGTAATCATTTTGGAAATTTCACCATCCGGAATAACCCCGGTTCCTTTTGTATCAATATAAACCGATACAGGCTCTGCCACACCTATGGCATAAGCAACCTGAACCAAACATTCTTTTGACAAACCTGCAGCAACAACATTTTTGGCTATATGTCTGGCGGCATAAGTTGCGCTTCTATCAACCTTTGATGGATCTTTACCGGAAAATGCACCGCCACCATGAGGTGCCCAGCCGCCATATGTATCAACAATGATTTTTCTTCCGGTTAATCCACTATCACCGTGAGGACCGCCAATCTCAAATCTTCCTGTTGGATTAACGAAGTATTTTGTTTTATCATCAATTAATTCCTTGGGAATAACTGATTTTATAACTTTTTCTATAACATCTTCTTTAATCACCTTCTGACTTGCATCTGCATCATGTTGTGTGGAAATAACCACAGTATCTACTCTTAATGGTTTTTTATTATCATCGTACTCTATAGTTACCTGTGATTTAGCATCGGGTCTCAGGTAAGGCATAAAGCCATCAAAGTTTTTCCTGATGTTTGCAAGTTTTTTTACAAGTTTATGCGCAAACATTATCGGCATGGGCATAAGTTCTTTGGTTTGATCGCAAGCGTAACCAAACATTATTCCCTGATCACCTGCTCCACCCGTATCAACACCCATAGCAATATCAGGTGATTGTGAATGTATTGCGTTCAAAACGGAACAGGATTCAGCATCAAATTTATAATCTGCACTTGTATAACCAATTTTTTTAACAGTTGATCTTACAATGTCCTGAACCTCAATATATGCCTTCGTAGTTACCTCTCCACCTACCAGAACCAATCCTGTAGTAACAAAAGTTTCACAGGCTACCCTTGCATCCGGATCCTCACTAAAAATTGCATCAAGAACACCATCTGATATTGCATCACAAACTTTATCCGGGTGTCCTTCTGAAACAGACTCCGATGTAAAGAAAAAAGACATTATAATTTTCCCTTCCTAAAATTTCCCTTAAAATATTAAATTAGAAGTGATTTTAATCTTAAATAAAAAGTGCGTAAAATTACCCAATCTCTTTTTTATTCACAAATAATGAACCATTTAATATAAAATGCATCGATAGTGTATGATCATTTTCAGAAAAAAGTATGATTGAAATTAATACAAAAATTACAGAGCTCTTTAAAATCAGATACCCGATTATTCAGGCGGGAATGGTTTGGGTATCAGGATGGAAATTGGCTTCTGCTGTTTCCAGCGCGGGTGGATTAGGTTTAATTGGATCGGGCTCGATGGCCCCTGAATTATTAAGACAACATATTCAAAATTGTTCTAAAGCTACCAACAAACCATTCGGTGTAAATATTCCACTTTCCCGTAAAGATGCAAAAGATCTTGTTAATGTTGCAGTTGAAGAAGGGATTAAAATTGTATTTACATCAGCAGGGCATCCTAAAACATTTATTAATATTCTGAAGAAAAACGGAATTTCCGTTGCACATGTTGTTCCCTCAGTAAAGTATGCACTTAAAGCAGAAGAAGCGGGATGCGATGCAATTGTAGGTGAAGGAGTTGAAGCAGGGGGTCACAATGGAATTGATGAAATAACAACATTCACATTAATTCCTCAGTTAGTAGATACACTTAAAATCCCTGTGATTGCTGCGGGAGGAATTGCTGACGGAAGAGGAATAGCTGCCGCACTTTTATTAGGTGCAGAAGGCGTGCAAATGGGAACAAGGTTTGCAACAACAGTTGAATCTTCAGCACATGAAAATTATAAGATAAAAGTAATTGAAGCAGCAGATAATAGTACAACTCTTGCTTTTAAGAAAATTGGTCTTGTAAGAATGCTAAAAAATGATTTCGCCCGAAAATCAGTTGAAGCTGAAGAT
Source organism: bacterium BMS3Abin03 (assembly GCA_022340715.1). GTDB lineage: Bacteria > Bacteroidota > Ignavibacteria > Ignavibacteriales > Ignavibacteriaceae > BMS3ABIN03. The sequence continues at coordinate 6,648 of JAJDNK010000147.1, forward strand.
GAAGGTTGGGACGAAAAAAGACTCACCGAACTTTTAGGAAATAAAAGAGAAATGAAAGGAATCTTTGAAGGTGATGATCTTGAAGGGGAGATGGAAGCTGGCCAAAGTTCAGGATTAATCAAGGAAATACTGCCGGTGAAAGATTTATTTGATAAGTTATTAGGTGAAATTGAGCAAGCATTCAAAAGAAAAAACTATCTCATAAGTTCATAGCAATTAAGTTACCTCCGCAATCACTTCATCCAGATTTCTTACATCTTTCTTTAAAGAAATAATTTTTCTTATCACTTTTTCCACAACCGAATCCGGACAGGAGGCACCACTTGTTATGGCTATATTTAAAGGTTCCTTTGCAGCCATAAAACCTACTGTTGTTTTTTCCCTTTTCTGATGAACATCATAATGCCTGATCTCATCTAAATTTACTATATCTCTGGGTGAAGAGATAAAATATGTTTGAAATTTTTTCTCACACAATTCAACGATGTGTCCTGTATTAGAACTATTATAACCTCCAACAACGATTGCAATATCCACATTTGTTTCTAATAAACCATAGGTCGCTTGTTGATTATCGTTAGTTGCATAACAAAGCGTATCACGAGTATCTGCAAAATGCTCATCGATATTTTCCTTGCCATACTTTTTAATCATGATACTTCTTAAGTAATCAGAAATTTCCTGGGTTTCGTTTGCAAGCATAGTTGTTTGATTCACAACTCCAATTCTCTGAAAATCTTTTTCTACATCAAATCCATTTGAAAATTTCCCTTCAAACATTTTTAAAAAATCATTTGGAGTACTTAATCCCAGTATAAAATCTCCAAGCGTTTCCGTTTCTTCAAGGTCTCTAACTATAATTGTCGGACTTTTTATTTGGCTGTGTGAGAATGTTGCACGTGTTTCTTCGTGATAACTTTTTCCATGTACAACTACTGTAAAATTATTATCCCCAAGTGATGAACTTCTGTTCCAGACTTTTTCAACGAATGGACAAGTAGTATTAAACCGGTAAGGATTTATTCCCTTTTCATTCAATATTTTTTCGATCTCCAGTGTTGTACCAAAGGCGGGAATAATTACAATATCATCAGATTTCAGTTCTTGCCAGCTTATCAATTGCTTATCATTTGTATCCATAATGAATCTAACACCCATTTTTTTTAGGTCGGCATTCACTCCCGGATTATGAATCATTTCACTTAATAAAAAAATTCTTTTATCGGAATTCTCTTCAATTGTTCTGTATGCAATATCAATCGCATTTTCAACTCCGTAACAAAATCCAAAATGTCGGGCAAGATAAAATCGTATTGGTCCAAAATCCAATACAGTCGGTTTGTAATTTTTCTTTTTCGGATCGTCCGATTTACGCGAGTTTTTTATCTTCGTTATGAACGAGCTTCTATAATGATATGGAATCTCAAATTTTTTCATAAATCAATTAATCTAATCAAATTACTTTGGTTATCTTAAATTTTAGTGATGCAATCAAAATAGACTTCTATCAGAGCCACTAACTTTGAGATCATTAAAGAAGTTTTCCTTGGAAGGTCGGGTTAAAATTAAAAACCCCATTACAAATAAGAAGATTATAACATAGAAATAATTTCCTGTAGTAAGAAAAGCAACCAAAGATAAAAAACCGGAACCTTCCAGAATTGCCCACTGAATTATTTTATTGTTCAGGTAAAAGCTTAGTTTTTGTATTAACTCTTTGCTTTCTTTATAACCTGAAACTCTAGAATTATATAATTTGTACGATACAAACATTGATATAATTCCAACTACCGGTATTAAAATTTTAAATATTCCATCAACTGATTGATTGGTTTCTGTCAGTTTGTTTTCAATTAAATAATAAGAAATGACGAAAAAAATAAGCTGACCAAAAATTAATGCACCATAAATTATATAAATTACATTAAATCGATTTTTAAGTTTCAGGTTATTCATTTCATCATAAGTATTAAATGTTAGAATATTTCACTATTTAGATTATAAAAGTCAACTTTGCTATATTTGCACTCCCAAATGAGAAATTAAAATGAACCTGTTAGAAAAGTTAGATAAAATAAAAAAGAAATACGATAGCATTAACGAGCAGTTATCGGAATCAGATTTTTCTTCTGAACGTGAAAAAGTAATAAGCTTGAATAAAGAAAGAAGTGAATTAGAAGAGATTATCCCTGTTTATGAGAAATATAGGAACGTTTTAAAAAACATAGACGGCAATAAGGAAATTATAGATTCTGGCAGCGACAAGGAATTAGTTGAACTTGCAGAGCTTGAGCTGGATGAATTAAATGAGGATAAAGAAAAGCTTGAAGAAAAAATTAAGTTTCTTTTAATTCCTAAGGACCCTAACGATAATAAGGATGTTATTGTAGAGATCAGAGCCGGAACTGGCGGTGAAGAAGCTGCTCTTTTTGCTGGTGATCTTTTCAGAATGTATTCAAGATATGCTGAGTTAAGGGGATGGAAAACAGAATTGATCGATATAAATGATACAGGTTTAGGAGGAATAAAAGAAGTAGTGTTTTCGCTGAACGGTCAGGATGTATACGCAGATATGAAATTTGAAAGCGGAGTACACAGAGTACAAAGAGTGCCCGAAACCGAGGGCAGTGGCAGAGTTCATACATCGGCGGCTTCAGTTGCTATTCTTCCCGAAGCAGAAGATGTTCAGATAGATATAAATCCAAATGATCTTAAGATTGATATTTACAGATCAGGCGGTGCCGGGGGGCAAAATGTAAATAAAGTTGAAACTGCTGTTAGAATTACCCATTTACCTTCCGGAATTGTTGTTCAGTGCCAGGATGAAAGATCGCAATTGAAGAACAGGCAAAAAGCTATGAAAGTTCTTAAAGCAAGATTATATAATCTGGAACTTAGTAAACAGAATGAGCAGATTTCAGCCCAAAGAAAATCCATGGTTAGGAGTGGCGACAGAAGTGATAAAATCCGAACTTATAACTTTCCCCAAAACAGAGTAACCGATCACAGAATTGGATTAACTCTTTACAATCTTTCTGAAATAATTGAGGGAAATCTCGATGATCTTATAGAACAATTAAAGTTAGCTGACCGCGCTGAGAAGCTGCAAGCGAGCAACTCAGTCTAAAATTTAAGGGGATTTTTGTTAGTTCGATTTCTTTTCTTTTATATTTTCTAACAGTTTCAACAGAAAGAACAGGATAAAACCGAGAAGAGAAAACATAACATCTTCCATCCCGATTGAATATAATTCCGTTATTCCTAAAAGGAACGAAAATCCTTTAGTGATGATCAAAACAATGAAAAATGCTGAAAAACCATAAAATCCTGTTTTGATTGGCTCAAACACAAAGGTTATAAGTTGTAAGAATAATGAACTTACACCAGATTGATCACGATTTTGAGTTACTATTGCACCTTTCATTCGATAACCCTGAAATTGTTCCTGGAACAGTTATTTATTGATAATATTGGATTACAGGCATCACATATAATCTTAGTTGAGAAGAATTGTATAACCATATGATTTTCAATGAGTTATATTAGACGGGCTTTAAGTTAAAAATTATTTAATAAAATCCAAAATCTATAATGAGTTATGTAGAGATTTTTTAAGAAAGGAATAAAATTTTATCTGGCATTGATAAAATAATACTTAGTCTACTTCGATAGTAATTAAACTAATATCATCCTCAAAATGCCCTCCTGTAAATTTTGAGAAGTTTTCTTTTATGTATTCAAATTTATCCTGATTGTTTGCCAAACTCAATTGTTGTGCTAAACGATTAGTACCAAATTGTTCATTATCAGAATTCCGAGATTCGATAATACCGTCAGTTGTAAGAAGTAGAGCATCCCCTTTTTTCAGACTGATTAAAGTATCTTCATATTCTCCATCAGCTGCAAATCCCAGCAATGTACCTTTTGATCTAATATTTTCTGCCAAATCGTTAGAACCATTCTTGTAAAAAAGTGGTAGGTCACCTGCTCCGGTATAACTTGCTGTTAAATTTTTATTATCCAGTACAATGACCGAAACAGTTGAAAAGACCTCAGACACTTTTGCATCTTTATATACAGAACGATTTACGTCATCCAGAATAGCACTTGGTGAGAAAATTTTTGTAGACTGAAATACACCTCTGAGAGCACTTCTTACATAGCCGGCATAGGCAAATGCAAAATACCAGGCGCCCCACTTTTTCCCCATTACATCTCCTAAAATAACTGCAAGATGATTTTCATCGATTTGATAATAATCTATGTAATCTCCACCCGGAATTCCTTCAAACGGAACATGCCAATGTCTGATGTAAAAACCTTTAAATTCTGGAGGGGTATCTGGAACAACTTTTACCCTCAACGAATCCGCAGCATGATGTAATTCAGAAACAATTTTCTGGCGTTCTTTAGAAAGACTATTAATGATCGCCTTAACTTTAGCAACTATTATTTTCGGTCCTTCGGTTTTCAAAACGTAATCGGTAATATCATGTTCATAGCCATCAAGTATATCCTGTTCGTTCCCCTTTGCTGTAAGAAATATAAACGGAATGGAACGAAGTCTTGGTGTTTCAAGAACTTTTTTTCTGAATTCATAACCGTTCATATGCGGCATCATTATATCCGAAATGATAACATCAGGGATATAAGAGTTCAGAATATCTAACGCTTCAGAGCCACTTTCTGCGGTTTTACATTCAAAACCGGCTCCTTCAAGATTATATTTAAATATTCGCGAAAGTGCGATGTCATCATCTACAAGAAGAATTTTAAACGATCTTTTTTCAAACGAGCTGCTAAGTTTCTTTTTAACCCCATAAAGCTTATAAATCTCCGATCTTTTCATAAGAGCTTTAACCTTTAAGATAAGATCATCAACATCGAATGGCTTTGTTATAATATCATCACCACCAACTTCGAGGGCACGTGATTTATCCGCAAAAGTGTTTTTTGCTGTTACAAATATGAAGGGAATCAGCCTATGATTTTCATTAGATCTAACCTGCTTACAAAATGTAAAGCCATCTGTTTTGCCAAGAGTTACATCACAGAGAACCAGATCAACATCATTATTTTCAAGACATTGAAGTCCATCTTCAGCACTTTCTGCCTCAACAGTACTGAAATTATTTGTTTTAAGATGATGGCTTAACAGCTTCCGAATGGTTATATCATCGTCTATCACCAGAACATTTTTTGCCTTAGCTGCCATCACTCAATCTCTGGATTTAATTTTGGTGTGAAATATTATTGGGTAGGGGTATAGAAAATTACCCTCGTGACATTCAAATATTGAATAAAAGGATATAAAAAATAAATTAAGTCTCTTCCATTTATTTGAAACTATTGATTGCATCCTTCTTGGTGTTAAAGGTTTCGAATACACGGTACATTCGGGTCAATTCAAACATCGAGTGAACTGCCGGTTTGAAACCAACTAATCTTAAATCGCCCCCCAAACTTGTAACTTTTTTTAGGGATATTACCAATGTTCCAAGAAAAGTAGAATCAATGAATTCACATGCAGATAAATCGGCTATTATTTTTTTATAACCATTGTTAATGTCTTCAGTTAATCTTTGTTTGAATTCATCCGCTTCATTCAAAGTTGCTCTGTTAAGTTCAACAACCTCTACCAAAACATCACCGTATTCTTCCGATACAAAGAACATATTTTTATCCGTTCCTTCCTTATTCACTGTATGCGCGGTTTTCAATGCTATATTTTTCCATTAATCGATAAATAGTTGCACGTCCAAGTTGCAAACGTTTTGCTGCTTCAACTATATTTCCTTTTGTTACTTTAAGTGCATGTCTGATAGCTTCTTCTTTTAGTTTTTCAAATGGTATAATTGAATCGTCTGAAAAGAGCGGACCGGCATAATCAACTGATGCCATTCTTTCTGCAGTTTTCAAATGAGGCGGTAGTTCTTCAACATCAATCATTTCATTTTCACAGATGATCAAACATCTTTCTATTGTGTTTTCCATCTCCCTTACATTACCTGGCCAATCGTATTCATAAATTAATTTCAATGCTCTTTTTGTAAAACCCCGGATGCTTTTACCGAGTTTTTTATTTAGTTCACTTATAAAATGTTCAGCTAAAACTAAAATATCACCTTTTCTTTGTCTTAATGGTGGAATTGAAATCGGAAATGAATTAAGACGGTAGTAAAGGTCTTCTCTGAATTCTTTGCTTTCAACGGCTTGCTTTAAATCCCTATTCGTTGCGGAGATAATCCGAACATTTGTTTTTATCAGTTCGGTACCGCCCACACGTTCAAATTCTTTTTGCTGAATTACACGCAGAAGTTTTGCCTGCAGAAGCATCTCTAGCTCACCAACTTCATCCAGAAAGATCGTTCCGTCTTTCGCTAATTCAAATTTACCAAGCTTGCGTTGATGTGCACCTGTGAATGATCCTTTTTCATGACCGAACAATTCACTTTCAAGTAGTTCTCTTGGAATGGAAGCACAATTAACAACAACAAAAGGTTTGTCTTTTCTTTGTCCGTTGTAATGTATAGCTCTGGCAATCAATTCTTTACCAGTTCCACTTTCACCATAAATTAAAACTGTTATGTCGTTATCAAGAACCTTACTTACTAACCTGAAAACATCCTGCATTTTTCCATCAGCAGTAATGATATTATCAAAGCTGTATTCCTTCTGAACGTTTTCTTTAAGATTTTGGATCTCACGGGTAAGGTCATAATTTCTTATAGCATTTTTTAATGCAAGCTCAAGCCGACGTTGATCTATCGGTTTCGGGAAATAATCGAAGGCTCCAAAACGAAGTGATTCTACAGCAACCTCGATACTACCCTGGGCAGATAACATAATTACCGGTAAATTTTCATCGATTTGCTTGATTCTTTTAAGAGTTTCGATACCATCTAACCCTGGTAACATGATATCTAACAGCACCAGGTCGGGTTTCGAACTCATCTTTTTCAACATGGCTTCGCTGTTATTGAAAACTTCTACGTCATAACCCCACTTATCTTTGACCCAGAAGGATAATAACTTAGATATAGCCTGTTCATCGTCTACAATGTAAACCTGTTTACTCAAATTATAGCCTCAACTATTTTTTATTCCAATATTTTTTAACAAACGCACCACAAAGGTAGTTCCATTACCCGACTCACTTTGTACGGAAATCAATCCTTTGTGAAGATCAATTATCTGTTTTACAAAAACCAAGCCAATTCCTGTGCCAGGAATTTCAGTTCCAGGACGACTAACGCGGTAAAATTTCTGAAAAATATAAGGTAAATCTTTCTCTGGAATACCTATTCCGGTATCACTGATTATTATCTCTATTTCCTTTGAAAGATTATTAACAATCATCTTAACTCTTCCATCCTCATTAGTAAATTTGATGGCATTATTTATTAATGCATCAGTCGCCTGCTCTAATTTTTCTTTGTCAGCATACAGTAGAATTTCTTCTTTAGGTTGTTCAAAGTCAAGAGTTAGTTTTTTTTCACTAGCAAATTGGCTGTTGCTTTCAACAACTTCATTTAGCATTGCTACCAGATCAAAGTTCGTTTTATTTAATGTTAGTTTTCCTATCTGAATTTTCGATAGATCAAGTATATCATTTATCAGTTTTGCGAGCCGTTTTCCTTC